>NZ_CP058988.1:4236213-4538800 GCF_019278565.1 Cellulophaga sp. HaHa_2_95
AAAGAGTTTAGCAAAAACCTCAGGAAGACCAGGAAAGACACAACTAATTAACCATTTCAAGATTAATGACAGTTGGTATTTGGTAGATTTACCCGGTTACGGCTACGCTAGAGTTTCTAAAAGAGACAAAAAAACCTTTCAGAGGTATATTACCGATTACTTCTTAGAACGAAAGCAATTAGTTTCTGCTTTTGTCCTTGTAGATATACGTCATGAACCACAAAAAGTAGATTTAGAATTTCTAGAGTGGATGGGCGAAAACCAGATCCCGTTTTCTATCATTTTTACCAAGGCCGATAAATTAAAGCCGAACGTAATTGAAAAAAATGTTCAAACGTACATTGATCATTTACTAGAAAGTTTGTGGGTAGAAGCACCTAAATACTTTATTACTTCTGCCTCAAAAAATATTGGGCAAGACGAAGTCCTAAATTACATTGATCTTATGAATGAAAATTTCGAAAAAGATAATTGGGCGGATTTTATCTAATGCACATTAATTTAAAGTAGCTAAAACTTCACTCATTAAGCTTTCCACATTTTCTAGAGAATTCATTTTATCCGTTGTTATTACCACCTCAAAATCTTCGTGGGTTTCTGCAAGTACAATGGGAAACGTATACTTAGCATCGAATTTAGAACTGTACATTTTCAAAAATTCATCCTTATGAAGAAATTCCATTGGAGTAGTTGATTGCGCTCTAAATTTTCTCCAAATCTTATTCTCTGTGAAAATACCAAAAGTAATATCGCACAAACTACATTCATACGTACTTGGACTAAAAATTTTATGGGCCGTATCTAATACTGCATTGTGTGTTCCTGAATTTGCATTATAAATAAAAATCAACTTTTCTACATTTACCTTTTCCATACCACTACATCATCTTATCTTTAGCCTAGCTTCACCACGTTATCATGAAAAACACTAGACTAGTTATTCTATCGCTACTTCTACTCTTTATTACAGGTTGTAAGTCTCCAAAAAATGCTGTTGCTTACAGCTCCGACACATTAAAATTAATTCCGCTATCCAAAAATGCCTTTCAACATATTACCTACCTGAATACTAATGATTACGGAAAAGTTGCCTGCAACGGACTTGTAGTCATACACAATAATGAAGCCATAATTTTTGACACCCCAACTTCTAATGCTGTAAGTACCGAATTAATACGTTGGATTACTGAAATTAAAAAAAGTAGTATCAAGGCCGTAGTGGTAAATCATTTTCATGAAGATTGCCTAGGTGGCCTAACTGCTTTTCACGACATAGACATTCCTTCTTATGGGAACACGCAAACATTAGCCTTATCAAAAGAGAAAAACCTTGTAACTCCGAAATATGGTTTTGAATCCGAAATAACATTAAAAGTTGGGGAACTAGAGGTAATGAACCGCCATTTTGGCGAGGCGCATACCGCTGATAATATCGTGAGCTATATACCTAGTGAAGCATTACTTTTTGGCGGTTGCATGGTTAAAAGTTTGAATGCCACTAAAGGATATACTGGCGATGCCAACCTTAAGAAGTGGAGCAATACAATCCAAAAGATTAAAGAGGAGTATCCTGATGTAAAACTAATAATTCCTGGTCACGGAGATGCCGGTGGCCAGGAATTATTAGATTATACTATTGAACTATTTAAATAAACTTATTTTTTGAGCTCTAATTTTTCCGCAAAATAATCGCAAAAATCTTTCATAGTAGCCGTCATTTTTTCGTCTTGAGTAGCTTTCATAAACGTATCTGATAAAGATACTAAGGTTTGATGAAAAAATGTTTTCATTTCATCTACAGGCATATCCTTAGTCCATAAATCTATTTTTAACGATTCTTGGTTTTTACTATCCCAAACAGATAACAACATTGCTTTTGCTTCTTCATTATCTATGCCTCCATCTTCAGCAGACCAATTAAGTTCTTCTGGCACTCTGTTTTCGTCTAAACCTACACGTAATGTTATTTCTGAGGTATGTAATTTTGCCATTATTTTCTAGGTTTGTAATTTGATTTATTAAAAATTTCTTCTGTAGGGATTGCCAATAACTGTTGTACAGTGACATCATTATTTTTCATGAAGGCACGTACAATTTGCCAACCTACATATTGCCCAATTCTCCCAGGAGATTCATTATCTAACTCTAATTGAAATTTAGAAAATGGAGCAGGATCTATAAATCTAGGCTGCAATTGCTTTTCGGTACTATACAAAAGTTCTCGCTCCACAAAATAGCGCCAGATCTGTTCTTCATTAGCTTCTGCCCATTCTAACTGTTCTTGCGTATACCCTATACGCTGCGCCTCTGATTTAAAAGGTATTAATTTGTCTTTTAAATAAAGTTCTTTACCGAAATAAATGAGCTGATCTAAAAAAGTTCTTCCTTTTTGACGAGGCATTACTGCAGCACTAAATTCTGAAGCTACATCACTAACAATATACTGCTTATCTAATCCTGCAGAAATATAATTCTGAAATCCTTTATAAAATTTATGATCCTTGCCTAAATAATTATCCAAACCAATTAGCAACAGGGTATCTGCTAAAATAACGCGACTCCCATAACTAACATCAGATGTTAGAGTAACCACTCTTGGAGTTGGAAATTTTGGAAAGTAATATTTTATATGCTGAAACAAACGCGTTAACTCCTCTGTTTCCGAATCAAACTTAGGAAATACCTTCTCTACCTCTGTATTCAATTCTATTTGAATAGTATCCTGCAATTTTAATAACCAAACGCTGTCTGTGTATTGCTGAGGAAATAAATAAGGGTATTTAGCCTTGGTTACATTTAAATTTTCAATGGTTGTTTTTGCAAACTCCTGATCAAAGCGGTCTACCTGAACATCAACCTTTATTTTATCAATCTCTTGAGCTACCTTATCTTCTTCCTCACAATTGTAAAAAAAGAAAGACGAAACTAGTAAAAGAGCAAAAATTAACTTCTTCATATAAAGTAATTTCTATTAAGTTTTATTTATTAGTACTTAGGTTTTATTTTTACGAAGCAAAGTTAATTGTTTTCAACTTAAAAAAATAGCCCAATGCAAACTGAAAAAGTAATAAATCACATCGTAGACTGGTTAAAAGATTATGCAACAAAAGCTAATATGAAAGGATTTGTCATTGGCATATCTGGCGGAATAGATTCTGCTATAACTTCTACCTTATGTGCAAGAACAGGATTAGATTTACTTTGCTTAGAAATGCCCATTCACCAAGCAGCAAACCAAGTAGGTAGAGCAGAAAGGCATATCGCATGGTTACAAGAGAATTTTAGTAATGTAAAAAAACAAGAAGTAAACCTCACCCCTGTATTTGACAGTTTAATAGCTGCAATGCCAGGAGTAGAAAACGAAGAAGAACGTTTTATGTCTTTAGCAAATACGCGCGCTAGATTACGAATGACCTGCTTATACTATTTTGCAGCCCTTGAATCTTACTTGGTAGCGGGCACCGGAAATAAGGTGGAAGACTTCGGCGTAGGATTTTACACCAAGTATGGAGATGGCGGGGTAGACTTGAGTCCGATTGCCGATTTATTAAAAACTGAAGTTTGGGAAATTGCTAAAGCTTTAGGTGTTAATGAAGAAATTATCAATGCCGCTCCCACTGACGGACTCTGGGGAGATGACCGTACTGATGAAGACCAAATTGGAGCTTCGTACCCTGAACTAGAATGGGCCATGGAAATGGTGGATAAAGGCAAAACAGTGGATGATTTTTCAGGACGTCAAAAAGAGGTATTTAGCATTTACAAAAGGTTTAATACCGCTAACAGACATAAAATGGTTCCCATCCCCGTTTGTGAGATTCCTAAGACATTAAAATAACCACTCACCTTAAAATCAAGTGAATAAAACGAAAAAATAAGGTGGTTTCATAAAAAAAAATGAAATTTACACTAGAAATCAGATAAATAAACTTTACATTGCATGTCAGAAATTATTGGCTTTTAGGTGTAATAAGTTGAAAATCAATAAAAAAAAAGGAACATGATTAAAGTATTAATTGCTGATAACCATCCAGTTGTAAGAGCAGGTATCAAGTTTGTTTTAGATACAGCATCAGATTTTGAGGTTATTGCAGATGTCGCAACGACAACCGAATTGTTTGAAAAATTAGAGACAATTAGCCCAGATGTAGTAATGCTAGAGATGGACATACCTGAGATTAACGGTATTGCTACTTTAAGAAAAGTTAAGGCTGAGTATCCTGATGTCAAAGTTCTTATCTATAGTGGCCAATCTGAAGATGTGTATGCATTAAGCACCATCAGAGCAGGTGCCTATGGTTATTTATCTAAGACCGCTGATTTAGACTATATTATTTCTGCTGTAAGAAAAGTAAGTAAAGGTGATATGTTCATTACAAATGAACTTGCACAAAGACTTGCCTTTGATGAGGGCACAAAAAAGCCAAGAAGATTTTTCAGAAAACTATCTACAAGAGAAGTTGAAGTTTTAAAAATGTTGGCTAGTGGTAAACGCAACAAAGACGTTGCTATTGGTTTAAACTTAAATGAAAAAACAGTAAGTACCTACAAAGCACGTTTAATGCGTAAGCTTAACGTAGACAACTTAGTAGATTTATTACAACAAGCAAAAGCCTTAGAATTATATTAATTCTACGCCATTATAAAATAGAAAAGCCTAGCAATGCTAGGCTTTTCTATTTTAAACATTTTTCTTTTAAGACAATACTCTATTTAGTTTCTTATTCAAGAGCGTATTCAAGTGAATGTAATTCATAATCTCTTCAAGAATTTCTCTATGATCATTTTCAGCCTTTGTGGTTTCATTCTGCAAGGCATTAATTCTACGCTTAATTAAAAAGCAACGCAAGGTAAGTATCGTTTCATTCGTTAATTGCGCTATAGTTACTTCTTTTTCCTTCGGATAAATCTCTTTACGTGCCCAATCATGTAAAACATACTTTTCTTCCTCCATTAAAATAGAAGATATCTCAGACACCATTTCCTGATCTAGCGGTGCTATAAAAGTATTGATACTAAATTTCTCATTCTCATTGAGCTCTTGAATTAATTTTCCGTAGATATTTTTAAACTTCTCATTACTCAATTCTATCTCATCATCCTGTAGGTCTAGAAATATTTTCTCGTAAACTTTTGCTTCAATTTTTTCTGGCTCAAGTTCTAAATCTCCTTTTTCGTTTTCTTTTAAAATAAGATCTTCAAACTCTTGCGGAGAGTTCCCATACAACAACAATATTTCAATGATTTTTCGTTCTAATTCAAATTGAACATCCACCTTCTGTCCAACTTCTTCGTTTTTTACTACATTAAAAACTTGCTCTTTCTTTTCTACTTTCGCTTTCTTTTGCGTGTCAGAAACATCTTTTTTATCAATTTGAGCTAACGTATTAAAAAGTACCGCTTCAGAGATGTTCATAATCTGAGCACACTCTTGAATGTATATTTCTTTTTGAATACGATCCGGAATTTTTGAGATACTATGTACAATGTCACGTACGGTATCTGCTCTCTTCACAGGATCACTCTCTGCATCTTGCATCAACAAAGAAGCCTTGAACTGTATAAAGTCTTTTGAATTAGTATTTAAATACTCTAAAACCTCCTCTAAACTATTATTTTTCGCAAAACTGTCTGGATCCTCACCCTCAGGAAAAGAACAGACTTTTACATTCATTCCTTGCTCTAGAATTAAATCAATTCCCCGTAAGGAAGCTCGTAGTCCTGCAGCATCACCATCAAATAAAACCGTAATATTTTTAGTTAGCCTATTAATTAATCGAATTTGCTCTGGAGTTAATGCGGTTCCACTAGACGCTACCACATTCTCTATTCCGCGTTGGTGAAACTGAATAACATCTGTATAGCCTTCTACCAAATAACAATTATCTTCTTTGGCGATAGCTTGTTTTGCATGGTAAATACCATACAACACCTTGCTCTTGTGGTAAATATCACTCTCTGGAGAGTTTAAGTATTTGGCTGCTTTCTTATCATTAGTTAAAATACGTCCGCCAAAACCTAGTACACGACCACTTAAGGATTGAATAGGAAACATGACACGCGCCTTAAAACGGTCAAATTTTCGAGAATTTGCCGGATTAGCCACATCTTCTTTTACAATGGTTAGCCCCGTATCTGACAAATACTTTATTTGATATCCTTTTTCTAATGCTGCATTGGTAAAAGAATCCCAATTATCTAAACAATATCCTAAGGCAAATTTTTTGATGGTCTCATCTGTAAAACCACGCTCTTTAAAATAAGAAAGACCTATCGCCTTTCCTAATTCAGTATTCCAAAGTATATCTGTAAAGTATTTCTGCGCGTATTCTGAAACCAAGTACATACTCTCTCTTTCATTGGCCTGTTCCTTCTGCTCATTACTTTGCTCTGTCTCTTCTATCTCTATATTATACTTTTTAGCTAAGTGTTTAATAGCCTCTGGATAGGTAAAATGTTCATGCTCCATTAAAAAGGCAACTACATTTCCTCCTTTACCACTACTAAAATCTTTCCATATTTGTTTTACAGGGCTTACCATAAAACTAGGAGACCTCTCATCTGTAAACGGACTCAACCCTTTAAAGTTAGACCCAGATTTTTTGAGCTGCACATAATCGCCAATAACCTCCTCTAAACGAGCAGTTTCATACACTTTATCAATCGTGGATTTTGATATCAAACTCTTCTATTTTGTTTAAATTAAGATTCCTTTAGAACCCTCAAATATAACTATAAATATGAACCTATCACGGTTTACAGGGGTGTCAATTTTACTACATAAAGGGTTTTACACACTTCATAATTACCGCAATTTTGTATCAGAAATAATAACAAATAAATAATTAATCTTTTTAAAACTAAACATTATGATCTGGGGAATTACACTCGTATTATTAAGCATCATTGCAGTACCATCATTAATCTTATCAAAAAAACCAAACGCCAAAGAGTTATTAGAAAAAATTGAACCTTACCAAGCATGGATTGGAATGGTATTTTGTTTTTGGGGAATTTGGGGAATTATAAGTGCTGTATTAAACATTGGATGGTTAACAGTAGCGCCAATATGGTGGATTACGTTCTTAGCTGGAAATATAGTTTCTGCTACACTAGGATTTATGTTAGGATTTGGATTGATTAACAAATACGTCCTTTCTAAAAATGAAAATGCCAAAGAGAAAGCAGATGCCATACGCGCAAAAATTGCACCGAAACAAGGAAAATTAGGCGTACTAGGTCTTATTGTTGGTGCTTGGATGATTGTTGCCTCTTTTCTTTTCGCTGTCTAATAACACCATAAATTGCTGTAAATAAAAGCACTATGAAAAAATATATTATTCAAACCTTTATTTTACTATTCACTATGACTGCAATGGCTCAAACGACTCCACCAAGTATAAGTGTTAATGGAACAACGACATATTCCATTAAGCCGACATTTAATGCTAAAATGATTCTTAGCTTAAATAACGTGTATTACGATGCCCCTGGGATGACTTTTCCAGAATTAAAAGAAAGCTACTTCGCTGCTTTAAAAAAGCACGGTATTGACCTTAAAGCATTGAAAGAAGATAAGTTTGCTTATGAACTCTTACGCTACGAAAAAGAAGGTACATACTTTGAATTTGAAACCAATTCTATAGAAACGCTTGAAAAATTTATTTCTATAAAAGCATTTGGGGTATCACAATCTGATTCTAGCTTTGAGTACACCTTAACAGATGATGAAATTGCAACGTATGCAAAGGCAGCTTATGACAATGCGAAAGCAAAGGCAGAGGCTATTGCAAAGAAAATAGATCGTAAAGTGGGCAAAGCAATATATATCCACGATAGTTCATCCAATAAAATGTCAGAGTCACTTTATTATGGCGCTGATTTCTCAAAAAGAGACTACCAAATAACGGTTTCTTTTGAATTGCTATAAACCTTTAGTTGGTTGTTTGTAGAGAAGACCTTGCGTACTATTACCGGTATTGTTTTTAGGAAACTTGCGCAAGGTTCTTCTTATTTTTAAAATAAATAGTATGCTATTTTTTATCTTTGAGTTTAAAACTAAAACATGATTCTATTTTTTGGAACAAGAACAGGAAAAACAATTCAAAGAGAATTAAAAACAAGCTCTTGTACCTTCTGCCAACAGAGAAACACACTATACTTTTCTGAAAGCAGTACTTATTTTCATCTGTTTTGGATAAAACTTTTTAAGATAGCAACCACAAAAACAATAGCTTGCTCGCACTGCAAAAAAGTGTATTACGAAAATGAATTCTCAGCAGAAATGCAGCAAGAAATTAATTTAAATTAAAAAGCCAAGACTAAGTCTTGGCTTTTTTGTTTTAATCCAAATCGAACCGAAGTCCTAAGGAAATATTATGCTGATCGACCAGTGCATCCTTAAAAATAGGATTTAAATCATACTTTACATATAACTGCGTATTTCCAAAACCTGCATACGCACTTAGCCCATAAATTAAATTATTGGTATTATAATCTCTTTTTAATTTATCTTTCACGTTCTCCCCATCAACTTCATATTTCAATTTTTGGCGTGTCCCCAAATTAAAACCCCCATATCCTCCAATACCAAAACGGAATTTCTTGTACACATCATATCTAATCGTTTTATCCGTTTTTGTCAATTTAGACGGACCAAACTCAAAATGAATAGGGAATACCAAATTATCCATACGTAATTTTGCCTTATCTAATTCGTATTGAAAATCCTCCAGTGTTGTTTGCCCATCATTAACCACAAAATATTGATTATTCTTAGCTTTTAATCCATTGAACTGGAAAGAGAATCCATAATTAAATCGCATAAAATTGCTATTCTTAAACACACGCGTTCTCCACTGCCACCCCATCTCAAAAAAACGGCTACCGCCTATTTTATATGGAGAATCTTCTAAAGATTGATCCTCAATAATGGCATTATTTAGACCTATAGCGATAACAAAGTCTGAATAAGTACGTCTATCATATTTTAAATCTAACCTTTTCTTATCCGTATCTATGTTGATGCCGAACAACCGGTCTTCGCCATCATCTTTAGAGCCCCAATTAATTTCCACCATAGAACCACTGGTGCCTAAGGAGTCTAAAGCTAATACTTGACCACCATTACGTTCTAGCAGTGCAATTTCATGGTCTATAATACTTAATCTATTTTCAATATTCAAAGCGCGCTTCTTTGCTGCCGCTTCTTTTAAGGCTTGCGCCTCAACTTCTGTAATCTCTTTAGCATCTAATTGCTTCATAATCGATGCAACTTCTACCTTAAGGGCATGTTTTTCCTGTACTGTTATTTCTGATTTTAGCTGATTTAAGGTAACAACTTTGCTCTTATAGTCTTCTTGCCCCAACACGTTTTGCGCCAAAAGACCAAAGTATAACATTGCGATATATAGTATAGTGATTTTCATGTGATGATTATTTTTTGATTAGTAATTAATGAACAAACTCCGCCCTGTTCCTTTTCTAAATACAGCTGATATCAGAAAAGAAAAAATGGTATTATAAATAGATGTTGATTTTAGTTATTCCGATCTGCGACTGCAGTCCTGACTTTAAAAAAGCCGTCTTTTAAGGTGTCAAATAAATGATCTCGAAAAGATGTATTTAATTCGTTTTCAGCCTCATCCAATAATGCCATGGCATCTACCTTGTTTGATGTTGATTTAAAAATTTTATCCGCTAATATTTCACGCTCTGCTTTTCTTAATAATGCATCTATCTCTGCATCGGAAACCACAGTATTATTAGATTCTAAAGCATCTACCTGAGCTACAAGATCTTTTATTTTTAAATTTATGATTTCATCTTTATTGAAAACATTTTCATTAACCACTTTAATACTATTATCTTCTTTCAATACCGTTTCTGCAATTTCAGGATTGGAAGCAACAACAGTAGTCGTTGACTTATGGAGCGCATTTTTTAATACATCCGCTTCTTTTTCTTCTTCTAAAGCAACGGCATTTAAAGAATTCTCCTTGCTTTTATTCGCTACATGCGGTAAAGCAAATTGTTCTATTGGCGCTTCAAGATCTTTCCTTTCATCGCTATTTGTGTTTACAATAGTCGTTTCAGGAAGAACTGCATTGTTTTCTGTGCCTATAAAAAAGACAAAAGACGCAATTAGCAACCCAATAAGGCAAGCTGCAACAGCATACCAAGCAAAACCTTTTGATTTTTTTACTGGAGCAGATGCTATCTGTCCAGAAATTTTATCCCAAGTATTTGCAGATGGCGTAATCGTACGCTCATCCAGTTTTTCTTTTATATGTTCTTCAAATTTAATTGGTGCCATAACTTACTATTTTTTGTTCCTTCATTTGCTCTTGGAGCGTTCTTCTTGCTTTAAATAATTGCGATTTTGAGGTGCTTTCAGAAATATTCAGCATATCCGCAATTTCACTATGCTTATAACCTTCTACTGCATAAAGTATAAAAACCATTTTATATCCCTCTGGAAGTTTATCTATCAGCAATTGTATTTGCTCTGCGTCTACTTCTGAAGAGAAAGAAATTTGAGATGCTGAATTCCGTTCAAAAACATCATCATCAAACACTACAAATTGTTTTTTACGTAGATAGGTAATTGATTCTCTAATCATGATTCTACGAATCCACCCCTCAAAACTACCTTCAAATTTAAACGTGTCCAAATACTTAAATACTTTTACAAAACCTGTTACCATAACGTCTTCAGCAAAGGCAGTATCTTTTATATATTGCCGACATACACTAAGCATTTTAGGTGCATTCTTTTCATAAATATGCTTCTGAGCTTGTGCATTACCCGCTACAGCTTTTTTGATCAGAAGTTTTTCGTTCGTATAAAAAGAAATAATCTTCAACGTGTTATAGTTTTAGTTTCTATAAAGATAGACGAGACCACTTTTAAAAAGGTTGCCTAAGATCTAAAAAAAAGTGAAAAAAAATTATAAAGCACTGAATTATAGGTGAATAAAAATATTATATTTTTCTATCTACTACGTAATTCACCATGAGTTGCAGTGAATTTTTATAATCAGAATCCGGATAAGTCTCCAGTATTGCCAATGCCTGATCTTTAAACTCCAGCATTTTTGTTACCGCATAATCAAGGCCTCCCTTATCTTTCACAAAATTGATAACCTCTTTTACGCGTTTTTTATCCTTATTGTGGTTTTTTATGGAATTGATAACCCACTTCTTCTCCTTTTTAGAGCAGTTATTCAGTACATAAATTAAAGGAAGTGTCATCTTCTGCTCTTTAATATCAATACCCGTAGGTTTACCAATAGCAGCATCACCATAATCAAACAAATCATCTTTTATTTGAAACGCCATTCCGCAGTACTCCCCAAACTTTCTAAAAACTTCTACCTCTTCAGAGTCGGGTTTTACGGAACAGGCCCCCAAACTACAACATGCTGCAATTAAGGTCGCTGTCTTTTGCCGGATGATTTCATAATAGACTGCTTCGGTGATATCTAAGCGTCTTGCTTTCTCTATTTGAAGCAATTCTCCTTCGCTCATTTCTCGTACTGCTACAGAGATAATTTTAAGCAAATCAAAATCGCCATTATCTATAGAGAGTAATAAACCTTTTGACAAAAGATAATCACCAACCAAAACGGCTATCTTGTTCTTCCAAAGAGCATTGATTGAAAAAAAGCCCCGACGTTTATTACTTTCGTCGACTACATCATCATGTACTAAAGTAGCGGTGTGGATGAGTTCAATAACTGAGGCTCCGCGATACGTTCGCTCGTTTACTTCCCCATTGTTAATTAATTTAGAGGTAAGAAAAACGAACATAGGCCGCATTTGTTTTCCTTTTCTATTTACAATGTAGTGGGTAATTCTATTTAGAAGAGCAACCTTAGAGGTCATAGATTCATAGAACTTCTTTTCAAAAAGTTCCATTTCCGTAATGATGGGTTCTTTTATTTGGTCAACAACTTTCACAAATAGTACTCCTGTAGTTATGCTTACAATTAGTTCTTTGTAAAATTAGCTAAAAATTACACGTAGGCTAATCCACACCGGTTTAATTTAAATAGAAATTGGCAAAAAATGAAATTTACAGAGGTAACCCCTGATTTCAGGGATGAGACTTTCACCATCACTAGGGGTTGCTTAAGTGTTACTATCCTCTATATTTGCCGAAGGAAATAATAATTAAACATTTTAAAATGAAGAAAAAATTTATTGTATCGTTAGCTATTTTATTAGTTGGAGGTTTAAGTGCTACACAAGCTCAAAAATTAAAAAAATTCGGTAGCTCTGTTGAGAAAAAAGTTGGGCCAAAAACTATTAAAGTTCCTTATACCGATGTCATTTCGTATTTAGGATATGCTGAATCTGGCAATGAAGATGAAGTTAAAGACAACAAGAAGTTTTATTACATCTATGTATGGGTACCTTTAGCTGCTCCAGAATTGGGAGTACGTATGGTTTCACCTACAGATGGAAAAACAAAAGGTGCTACAGCATCTAAAGAGTATACTGATAATGCTGGCTCTAAAGATTTCTTTGACACATATATTACCTTAGAGCGTTCTGATATTATTTCTAGTGACGGACTTACGGATAGCAGTGCAAAAGGAGCTAATTGGGTTACTTTAGCTAGTAATGATGACAGTTCTGAGATGCCTAAGCAACCAAGTGGAAGTAGCTACAACTCTCTTCTAAGATATAAGAGTGAAATAAGCAACCCTACAAAGGCAATTACTGCTGGATTGTACAGAGTTGGATTCACGACCTACAAAACAGGTGAAGTAAAAGGTACGTTTATGGCTGAAGTTGCTGCTCCAATTAAATTACCAGGAGTAGTTATGGCTAAAACAATTGAAGAATTAAATGCTAAGATTGCAGCAGAATAATTTAAATAGTTTAGTGTTAAATAGTAAAAAAGGGGTTGTTTTAAACAACCCCTTTTTTTTATGCTTTATTAGCTAACTGACCGCAAGCGGCATCAATATCTTTTCCGCGAGACCTACGAACCGTAACAGCTATATTATGCTGCTCTAACGTATTCACATACATATCTATAGCGGCATTTGAAGCTTGCTGAAACTCCCCATCATCAATGGGATTATATTCTATTAAATTTACTTTAGACGGAGCGAACTTACAAAAATCTACTAAAGCATCGACATCTTTCTGGCTATCATTAATTCCTTTCCAAATTACATACTCATAAGTAATTCTACTTTTTGTTTTTGCATACCAATATTGTAAGGACTGTCTTAAATCTGTTAATGTAAAATTAGCATTAAAAGGCATGATAGAAGTTCTAATCTCATCTATGGCCGAATGCAAAGAGACTGCTAGTTTAAATTTAACCTCATCGTCTGCCATTTTACGAATCATCTTAGGCACACCCGATGTAGAAACCACAATACGCTTTGGAGACATCCCCAATCCTTCCGGAGATGTTATCTTATCTATGGCTTTCAGAACATTATTATAGTTCATTAAAGGCTCTCCCATGCCCATAAAAACAATATTACTCAGTGGGCGATTAAAGTACAACCTACTTTCATTGTCTATAGCTACGACCTGATCATAAATCTCATCAGGGTTTAGGTTTCGCATGCGTTTTAAGCGTGCCGTAGCACAGAACTTACAATCTAAACTACAACCAACCTGGCTGGATACACAAGCAGTACTTCTAGTTTTTGTAGGGATCAATACAGATTCTACAATTAAATCATCATGTAAACGTACCGCATTTTTTATGGTACCATCATTACTTCGCTGCATGACATCTACCTTAATGTGGTTGATCACAAAATTATTCTCTAGCATGTCTCTAGTTTCCTTAGAAACATTAGTCATTGCTTCAAAAGAGTGTGCCCCTTTCTGCCAAAGCCATTCATACACCTGATTTCCCCTGAAGGCTTTATCGCCATTTGTAACAAAGAATTCTCGTAATTGTTCTTTGGTTAAGGCACGTATGTCTTTCTTTTTGATTGTATCCACGTATTAAAGATAGGTATTTTTAGAAATTGTATTTAAAAATAAATCCCGCCAAGTCTAATAAGCTCAAGCGGGATTCATTTAACAAATAAAGGATCGTTATATGATTAACATTGCATCGCCATAAGAATAGAATTTGTATCCTTCTAAAATAGCTTCTTTATATGCTTTTTTCATTAAATCATGGCCCATAAAAGCAGATACCATCATCAATAAGGTAGATTTTGGTAAGTGAAAATTAGTTACCATACAGTTTGCTATACTAAAATCATAAGGAGGGAAAATAAATTTATTAGTCCAACCTTCAAAAGTATTTAGCGTATGTTGCGAAGAAACTCCACTTTCCAAACCTCTCATTACCGTAGTACCTATGGCACAAATACGTTTTTTATTCTTCTTAGCGCTATTCACTATTTCCGTAGTTTTCTCGTCAATAATCAATTCTTCGCTATCCATTTTGTGCTTAGATAAATCTTCAACCTCTACTGGGTTAAAAGTACCTAAACCAACATGTAATGTTAGTTCTGCAAAATCTACACCTTTAATCTCTAAACGTTTTAATAAATGTTTAGAAAAGTGTAAGCCTGCTGTTGGTGCTGCTACCGCTCCTTCATGCTTTGCATAAATAGTTTGGTAACGCTCCGCATCTTCTGCTTCTGTTTCTCTCTTGATATATTTTGGTAAAGGTGTATCTCCAAGCTCTTTTAGTTTTCTTCTAAAATCTGTGTAAGAACCGTCATATAAAAAACGAAGTGTTCTACCTCTAGAGGTTGTATTATCAATAACTTCTGCTACTAAAGTATCATCATCCCCGAAATACAATTTATTACCAATACGAATTTTACGTGCAGGATCTACTAAAACATCCCAAAGACGTTGTTCTTCGTTTAATTCTCTTAATAAAAACACTTCAATACGCGCACCCGTTTTTTCTTTGTTTCCGTACAGTCTCGCAGGAAAAACTTTGGTGTTATTTAATACCATGACATCACCTTCATCGAAGTAATCTATCATATCCTTGAACATTTTATGTTCAATTTTACCTGTTTCTCTATGAATTACCATCAACTTGGATTCGTCTCTATTTTCTGCAGGGTATTCTGCTAATAGCTCCTCTGGTAATTCAAAATTAAATCCGGATAATTTCATGTATCAATTTTTTGTTATTGTTAATGCGGCTGCAAAGATACAATCCTGAATAGGGCGTTGTCAAGTAAAACACCGTTTATATTTTGAAATATTGATTATTAAAGTCTATCTACTAGTGATTTAGTAGTAAATACATCAAAAACCTATGAACTTATAACTCCAAAAAAGAATTATTGCTCCTGTACACCTATTCCTAAAGTAGCCATATCACTCCAGAAATCAGGAAAAGATTTAGAAACTACTTCTGCATTATTTATGAAAATAGTAGTTTTTAACGCTAAAGGTGCAAAGGCCATAGCCATCCTATGATCATTATAGGTATCAATAGCTACATCTGCATTCATCGCTGTTGTCGCTTTTAACGTTAGGGTCTTATCGGTCACAGTAATGGCCGCTCCTAATTTAGAAAGCTCTACATCTAAGGCTTCTAACCTATCGGTTTCCTTAATCTTCAACGTGTGTAAACCCGTTAAGTAACAAGGCATTTGTAGACCAAAACACGTCACCGCAATTGTTTGTGCAATATCTGGCGCATTAGACAAATCCCACTCTAACAATTCAATTTGTGGTTCTTTTACTTTATGAAGTTCAATTTTATTGTTTATAAATACGGTATCTACTCCAAATTTCTTGTAGATTTCTGCTAAGACACTATCTCCTTGAAGACTTTCTTCCTTGTATGAGGATAAGCCAATCTTAGATCCTATCTCTGACAAGGCTGCAATACTATAAAAATAAGATGCAGAACTCCAATCGGACTCCACGATTAAAGTCTGCTTATCTACTGCTTTTTTCGAAAACACTTTAATACTATTTCCCTCAAAAGAATTCTCAATTCCCAATTGAGTTAAAAGTGCTAATGTCATTTTTATATAAGGAACCGACGTTATCTTACCTACCAATGCTAATTCCAACCCATTTTCTAATTTGGCGGCATTTAACAATAAAGCTGAAATATATTGACTACTTATATTAGCAGGCAGAGTCACTTTATTCTTAATAATTTTTTTTCCAGTGATTTTTAGAGGAGGATACCCCTCGTTATTCACATAACTAATTTCCGCTCCTAATTCTTTTAAAGCATCTACCAAAACGCCTATAGGCCGTTCCGTCATACGCTGAGAACCAGTTAAAACAACATCCTTCCCTTCTTGCGTTGCAAAATAAGCAGTTAAAAATCGCATGGCCGTACCTGCATGGTGAATATCTACCTCCCCATTTTCTATAGCTAATCCTTTAGCCATAACTTGGGCATCATCAGAATTAGAAATGTTTTCTATATCAATATTTGAATATAAAGCTTGTAATAATAATATACGGTTGGACTCACTCTTAGAGCCTGTAACTTTAATATTTCTAATAATATGATTACTCTCCGGAAGTGTTAAATGTAATTTCAATAGTATATAATTTGGAAATTTTCTGATCTAGAAAAATTAAGTAGTAAAGATACTACTATTTCAATTTTCTATTGTTATGATGTCTGTCGTGATCACGTTTTGTTTTCAAATCTAACTTTTTATCAAAAGCTTGTTGCAAATCTATCCCAGTTTGGTTTGCTAAACATAATACAACGAAGACTACATCTGCTAATTCTTCTCCTAGATCTTTATTTTTATCAGATTCTTTTTCACTCTGTTCTCCGTATCTACGAGCAATTATACGAGCAACCTCTCCAACTTCTTCTGTTAATTGCGCCATATTGGTAAGCTCATTAAAATAACGAACCCCATGTTCTTTAATCCAAGTATCTACCGCTTTTTGTGAATCTGAAATATTCATAACCTATTGTTTTATTCTTTGTTTTTTGTATCTATAGAAATTGTAACCGGACCGTCATTTACTAGTGCCACTTTCATGTCTGCACCAAAAAACGCCTGTTCCCACTTTTTTCCCTAAATCTTCTTCTAATTTTTCAATAAATTGCTTGTAAAGCGGAATAGCAATTTCTGGTCTCGCTGCTTTTATATACGATGGCCGATTCCCCTTTTTAGTGGCAGCATGTAGTGTAAACTGGCTCACAATAATAGCATCACCTTTAGTGTCTAAAAGTGATTTATTCATAACCTCATCTTCATCATTAAAAATACGCAGATTGGTAATTTTTCTGGAAAGCCACTCTATATCTTCTAAACCATCTGCTTCTTCTATCCCAAGTAGGATAAGCAAGCCTGCATCAATCTCAGCAATTATAGCTCCCTCAACGGCAACACTCGCTTTAGTTACTCTTTGCAAAACTACTCTCACTTTTTCTCTCCGTAAATATCTGTTCTATAATTCTCTTCTTCCCCATTTACCATCTGCACATAACTGCGATACCTACTCCATGCCACTTCATCATTATCTAGCGCTTCTTTTATAGCACAATTAGGCTCTTCAATATGCAAACAATTATTAAACTTGCAATGTTGTTTTAAAGCAAAAAACTCAGGGAAATAATTTCCTATTTCTTCCTTTTCCATATCTACAATTCCGAAACCTTTTATTCCCGGCGTATCTATAATTCTAGCATCAAAATCTAAGTCATACATTTCTGCAAATGTAGTGGTATGTTGCCCCTGTGCATGTTGTACCGATATCTTTTTTGTTTTCAAGTCTAGTTTAGGTTCTAACGCATTTACTAAGGTAGATTTACCCACCCCAGAATGTCCTGAAAACATGCTGGTTTTACCCACCATTAACTCTTTTACTTTATCTATATTTTTTCCTGTAGTAGAAGAAATACCAATACACGTGTACCCTATACTTCTGTACAGTGCCGCTAGATATTTTATTTCATCGGTTTCCTCCTCATTATACGTATCTATTTTATTAAATAATAAAATAGTTGGAATATGATAGGCTTCTGCCGTTACCAAAAAACGATCAATAAAACTTGTTGAAGTAGGCGGATTATTTAAGGTGATCATTAAAAATACTTGATCTAAATTGGCCGCAATAATATGGGTCTGTTTCGATAAATTTACAGACTTACGGATAATGTAATTCCTACGATCTGCAATAGCATTTATAATACCAATGGTTTCATCACCAATAGTTTCGACCTCAAAAGTCACATGATCTCCAACAGAAACTGGATTGGTGCTTTTAATACCTTTAATTCTAAATTTTCCTTTAATTCTGCATTCGTAAAAGCTACCCTCTGCGGTTTTTACAGTGTACCAACTACCAGTAGATTTATATACGACTCCTTGCATTTACTTTTTTTTCGATTGCGATATACAAAATAACAACTTTTATACGTAACTAAGTACAAGAAACGGAGTTGGTTTTTCTATTACACAAGAGCATTGATAAAATTATAAAAAATAACTTATTCAATAATTCTTACTCTACCGCCTGCAAATGTATTTTTGTTTACATGTTCTGGGTTACCATAAACAGTTACATCTCCACCAGCTTTAATTTTAATATCTACTTTTTTTGAAGCGTAAACATCTGCTTCTCCTGCTGCGGTAATTTTCACTGTTGCCGTCTCCGTCCTTAGTTCTTTACCTTCAAATATACCTCCAGTATTCAAAACTATTTGCTGATTTTTTGCCATTCCAGATGCATCCACAATACCCCCCGTAACTGCACGTACAATAAGAACATCTACATCTAAGCCAACTTTTATTAATGCCCCTTCTTGCGTTTTAAGCTCAATAGTATTCTGTTCTATGGTAGCATTTGATGTAATTCTAGCGCCTTCATTCCCATCTATCAAGCTTACATCTGTATAATATACCTCAACGAAAGTATCTTCTCCATGAAATTTTTTATCCAACTCCATTCGAATTTTGAGTACGCCATTATTGTTAACCAATTTTATATCATCAACATTTTTTCCTTTAATAAGCACTTTATTTTCTTCAGATTTAATCAAGTTTACCTCAATAAGATCAAAAACCTTAACCTCATGAAAATCGCCCATATCTCTATCTAAAGTTCGTTGTGAAAAAGCACTAAGGGTTACTAAGAAGAATGCTGCAAGTATTAATTTTTTCATATCGTGATTATTTTAATTTTTATAAAGACACCTCGATTTTAAAAATGTTACACTTTTTAAAATAAAAAACCCGCTTTAAAAAAGCGGGTTTACTTATGACTATTATCTTACTCATTAAGAGTTTATAACTTTCTCTTGGTGATTTATTGATTCTTGGTGAATTGCTTTAAACATTTTTAAAACAAACTCCTCACTTAATCCTTTAGATTCTCCTTCTAAGATCATTGCTCCTAAAATTTGATTCCATCTGTTTGATTGAAGAACTGCAACGTTTTTTTGCTTTTTCAAGGCTCCAATACCATCAGAAATTTTCATTCTCTTTCCTAACATTTCAATAAGCTGTGTATCTACCACATCTATCTGAGCTCTTAAGTTACTCAAATCATTATTATATTCTGCTTCAGGATCAGATTCTTTTCTTATTTTCAAATCACGCATGATTTGCACTAGTTTCTCTGGCGTTACTTGTTGTGCAGCATCACTCCAAGCATTTTCAGGATCAAAATGAGTTTCAATCATTAGACCATCAAAGTTTAAATCTAATGCCGTTTGACATACATCAAAAATCATTTCTCTATTTCCAGTAATATGCGATGGATCGTTTATTAAAGGTAAATCTGGAAATCTATTTTGAAACTCAATAGCTAATTGCCATTCTGGAATGTTTCTATATTTTGTTTTTTCGTAAGTAGAGAATCCTCTATGAATAGCTCCTAAGTTTTTAACACCAGCAGTTTTTAATCTTTCAATACCACCTAACCAAAGTGCTAAATCTGGGTTTACTGGGTTTTTAACCAATACAATCTTATCCGTTTCCCCTAAAGCATCTGCAATTTCTTGCATGATAAATGGGCTTACCGTAGAACGTGCACCAATCCATAATAAATCTACATCATGTTCTAAAGCTAATTTTACATGCGCTGCATTCGCAACTTCTGTACAGGTTTTCATTCCTGTTTCTGCTTTAACTTTTTGCAACCACTTTAAACCTAAAGCTCCTACACCCTCAAACATTCCTGGGCGAGTTCTAGGTTTCCAAATACCAGCGCGGTAATAATTTACATCAGTATCTTTTAATTGATGTGCAATTTTAAGTACTTGCTCTTCAGTTTCCGCACTACATGGCCCTGCTATTACTAGAGGATGATCTAGTTTCATATCATCCAACCATGTTCTCATTTGTTTTGAATTCTCCATCTCTTTGTTATTCTATTTTTTATTAAGTGGTATTCCGTTTAAAATCTCTTTTATTCTATTGGTACTATTCATTTCATTATAGATACCTTCAAAATCATCATCTAAAAGCATTTGCTTAAACTCTTTCAGATTTTCTATATACTCTTCTAATGTCTCTACAACATTAGCTTTGTTATGCTTAAAAATTGGTGTCCACATGGCTGGCGAACTTTTTGCTAATCGTACCGTACTTTCAAATCCACTCCCCGCCATATCAAAAATATCGCGCTCATTCTTTTCTTTTGCTATAACAGTTTTACCTAACATAAAAGAACTGATGTGCGACAAATGCGACACATAGGCAATATGCTTATCATGTGCCTCCGGATTCATATACCGAATACGCATGCCTAATTGCTGAAAAATTGCCAATGCTTTTTCTTGCAATTTGAAAGCTGTTTTTTCTACCTCACAAATAATATTTGTTTTACCACGGTACAAATTATTAATTGCTGCTGCTGGACCTGAAAACTCTGTTCCTGCAATAGGATGACATGCTAAAAAATTTCTTCTTTTAGGATGTGAAGCCACGGCATTACAAATTAACGATTTTGTAGAGCCTGCATCCAACACAACTGCATCATCATTTACGACATCCAACACTTTAGGAAGCTCCAAAACCATAACATCTACAGGTACTGAGACGATTACGATATCCGCTATTGACAAATCATTATAAGTGGCTTTTTTATCAATAAGTTCAATTGCTAAAGCTTCTTCTATATGTTTTTCATTGATATCAATACCATAAATCACAGCATCAGGATTAGTAGCTTTTATATCCCTAGCCATTGACCCTCCAATTAATCCGATACCTACAACAAATACGTTCATTTTATTTTGATCACTTTTACGTTGTTCTCTTCTAAAAGCGACTAATCGCTTCTTTAATTTTATCTTCTTTTACACAAAGCGAAAACCGAATATATCCCGCTCCATTGCTTCCGAAAATAGTTCCTGGAGTAATGAATATATTTTTCGCATAAAGTATATCATCAATAAACGCTTCTGCAGAAACTGCACCTTCTGGCAATTTTGCCCAAATAAACATTCCTACTGCATTTTTATCATAGGTACAGCCCAACTTATCCGCTAATTGCAACATAAGCTTCTTACGTTTTTCGTATACCTTATTTAAGCCATCAAACCATTCTTGGCTGCTTTTTAGTGCCGCGATAGCCCCTTTTTGTATGCCGTAAAACATACCAGAATCCATATTACTCTTTACTTTTAAAACCGCACTAATATGCGCCTCATTTCCTGAAACCATTCCTACGCGCCACCCAGCCATATTAAAAGTTTTACTTAATGAGTTCAGCTCTAGAGCCACCTCTTTTGCTCCTTCAATACTTAAAATACTATCTGGCGTATCATTTAGTACAAAACTGTAAGGGTTATCATTTACTAAAAGAATATCATTACGTTTTGCAAATGCAACCAAGGCTTTAAACTGCTCCTTATTTGCCGATGCTCCTGTTGGCATATGAGGATAGGACACCCACATGAGCTTTACTTTAGATAAATCTTGCTGTTCTAACGCTTCTATATCTGGAAACCAATTAGATGCTGCCGTTAAATCATAATATTTAGGCGCTGCACCTACCAATTTGGTAACTGAAGTATAGGTCGGATATCCAGGATTAGGAATTAACGCCTCATCTCCAGGATTTAAAAATGCCAAACTAATATGCATAATCCCTTCCTTAGAGCCCATTAAAGGCAACACCTCTGTTGATGGATTTAGGGTTACACCATAATATTTTTTATAAAAATTAACAATAGCGTCCCGAAACTCTGGAAGCCCTTGATAACTTTGATATTGATGAGCACCATCTTCTGTAACGGCAGCTTGCACTGCTTTTATTACTTCTTCTGAAGGTGCCAAATCTGGACTACCAATACCCATGTTGATAATTGGTTTTCCTTCGGCCATTAATCCACGAACTTCTCTAAGTTTTTTCGAGAAGTAATATTCTTCTACGGTATTCAGCCGATCTGCAGTTGTGATCATACTCTAGCGTTTTTGTATTCTCCTAATATTTTAAATTCTTCCGTCATAATCTCTAAAAGCGATTTTGCTTTTGAGAAGTCTTGATAGGCATCAAAAGTAATATCCACAAAAAATGCATATTTCCAAGGTCGTTCTATTACGGGCAACGATTGAATTTTAGTTAAGTTTAAATTACAATCACTCATTACATTCAATAATGCGGCTAAACTACCACGTTTATGATCCGCAATAAAGCGTATAGAGGCTTTGTTAATTTCCTCTGGTGGCAATTCTTTATTTTCCTTATTGATAATTAAAAAACGAGTTGAATTATTAGTGATGGTCTGAATCTCATTTGCAATAATTTCTAAACCATACAATTCAGCCGCTGCTTTAGGAGCAATTGCCGCAATATTAATTAGTTGTTTCTCTTGAATCTGTTGTGCCGTCTCTGCGGTATCAACCGCTTCTACAAGCTTAATGTGCGGATATGATTTTAAAAAATCTTTACACTGCAACAAAGCCATTGGATGTGAATGCACTTCCTTAATATCTTCAATTTTCTGACCTGGTAAGACCATTAAATTATGATGAATATTTAAAAAATGCTCTCCAATAACATGTAAGTTATTATGATGAATTAATGCATAATTTGGAATGATAGATCCTGCTATAGAATTTTCTATAGCCATTACCGCCTTATCTGCTCTCCCTGATAGCGTTTGACAAACTAGTTCATCAAAAGACATACATTCTACCAATTCAATATGCTCCCCAAAATAATCTTTAGCCACTTGATGGTGGTTAGATCCTTTTACTCCTTGTATGGCTATTTTTAATTTCATACCTAAACTCCAAATTATTTACACCTTACAATATGCATTGCCAGCTCAAAAAAAATCAAAAAAAAAGCCCCGTTATATACGGGACTTTTTTGAAAATATATTTTAAAACATACTACAACAGTCCCGCACCTCTCTTAAAAAAGAAGTAAAAAAAGAAACCGTTCCAGAAATATTGCTTTGTCATAATTGTACTAAACTTTGGCTAAAGTAATACTTATATTCAAAAATCAAAATATAGTCCGATCTTTTTTTTAATCTTTTATTTTTTAAAACAATAAGTACCGATACTGTGAGATTATGAACCTTTTGTTATGAATAATTGATTCTTTAAAAAGTATTGAAACGAAAAAAGACTTCAATGAAGAAGTCTTTTTTGAGATATAATTGATCCGCTTTTTATTTTTTATTAAAATGATATTTGTACTCCTCTATTCCATTTTCATCCTCAAACACCTCATTAATAACCAATTGACTTGAAGTTAGCTCTATGAAACCACTAAATATTAATTCACCATCTTCACTTTCATAAGTCTCTATTTCGCCATCTTCATAGGTTGAAGTATAAACAAATTCTACTAAAGTAAGTTCACTTTTTTCTTCGTTGTAAGCCCAATTACCTTTTGATACATCAAAAGAAGAAAAATTCTCTTCAACATTACGACAAGAAGCTCTTGATGCTTCCCAATCTAAACCGCTTTCGATAGTATTCTGTCTTAAAACAAAAGTACCGTCATTTTTTAAGTTCATCGTAATATCATTAACTGTCCAACAATATGATAATTCTATTTCTGTATTTTCTCCATTATCACATGCTAGAGTTGTTGTTCCCTCATCATAGCACTTTGCTTCACCTGTTAAATAGGTTTCTCCATTCTCAACCTGTTTCGTATACTCCCAATCTGCAACGAGGTTTGCATTACCACCCCAAGCTTCTACCGTTACACAAACATCTTCTGGCAAACTAATATTTCCCTGAGCATCATACAGACAAATTACATAGCAAAAAGTACCTGCAGGAACTGACGATTCAAAATCTACGTTTATCGTATTACCCTCCTCTTTACGAGTAGGTGTCATTTCTTTAGTGAAAATATTTTTCCTTTTGTTCTGTGTAAGCTTATTATCATAGTTATTCATTGCACTTAATGGCACATCTAAATAAGTATCTGCCATTCCGTTTTCATCCTTTAGCTGAATATAAGCCCCTGCAAATTCTGCAGACGCATCAAAAACAATATCAAAACCATTTTTTTGAAATGCCGTTTGCGTCGAAAAATCTAAACTAAACGCTAAATCGCCTGTTGGAGTAATACTCCCGGTTTTAGATGTTGCACCTTCTACGATAAGTCCGCCCGAAGCTTCATTGATATCTATTTGAACTTCTTCTGTCGCATTTACTCCATCAGGATCTATTTCTGCTGATAGCTTTGCATCATCGTCTTTAGAACACGAAAATATTCCTGCGGCTAAAAAGCACATAACTAGTAAATTTGATTTTCTCATAATTTAAAATTGGTTATTATTTGGTTGGTTTAGCGATGATTAATCACCTTATCAATTTTAACGACCTTAATTTTAAATTATTGTAGAAAATATACTTACAGATTTCTGAACAACAATATCTTAACCTACTGTTGGTGGTGAAGATTCTAGAACTTCATGAATTACCTGATCTAAGGTTTCTTGCACATTAGGATTCGTGCAATTAATGAGTATTGCAATAACAATATTCTGCTCTGGATACACGAAAAAGTTAGAATACCCTCCAACGCCATTACCTATGTGGCCATAATAAGATCTGCCCTTAGCATCCTGACTTACTTGCCACCCTAAACCATAATACGTTGGCGCATCATCAAGCAACTCACTGGTTATAAATTGCATCAGAGTAGTTTCATCCAACACCTTTTTATCTAAATAAGCTTGACCTAACTTGGCAATATCTGTCGCCGTTGCTAAATACCCGCCGCCTGCTAACTTATAATAATTATTAACGGCTACTGCAGGTCTAAAACCTATAGCGCGCTTAGAATAAAAAGTGGTGAGCGCTAATTTATTTGCTTTTATATGATCTACTCCTGAACGATCTGCAGGAAAAACGCTATTGAGTCCAAGAGGCTGCAGTACCTTTTTAAATACATAATCTTCAAATGGAATTCCACTAGCTTCTTGCATAGCCAATGAAATTAATACCCAGTCATAGCTATTGTAATGATATCCTTTACCTGGCTCAAAAAGCAAATCTGCATCTTTAAACACCGCAATACTTTCTTTTATACTATAGGGCTCATTTAAGGCATATTCCTTACCTAAATACCCTCTAACACCCGCCGTATGACTGGCGAGCTGGCGAATGGTAAAATCCCACTTCTTTTTTGGAAAATAAGGTACATACGTATAAAACGATGTATCTAAATCTATAAGACCTTCTGCCACCATATGCGCAAGAGCTGTTGCCGCAATAGGTTTAGAAACACTAGCTATTCTAAAAACGGATGTTTCTGGATGTATTGGAGACTGATTTTCAAGATCTGCGAATCCGTATCCTTTTTGAAAATGAGGAGCGCCATTCTTTAAAACCGAAATGGCAATCCCCGGAATTTTATGAGCAGTAACTAAATGAGACAGCAGCGCATCTGCTTTAACCAAGCCTTGTAATTGAACATCACCGCCAATAACACGCTTAAAAGCGAAAAAATCTTTAAAATAAGATAAGAACGGCTTTTTCAATTTTAATCTTTATAAATGAGTTTTCCTTTATACGGTTGTTCAACCGCTACCGTCGATGGCTGACCATAACTGATAAGATCTCCTGTACCTAGCAAACTGCCTGTTAGTGATTCTTGTGGATTGACCAACATATCATTAGAGCCTCTATGCGATACATTCACATTATTAGCTATAAGATTTTCTGCATGCAATCTAGAATCTCCTGCAGCAAAAACTACATTTAGATTAGCGGTAAGCCCAGAAACCTTAAAAAATGCAATACCATTAGAAATAATATTAACGCTAGTATTATTTACTTCAATATCAAATTCGCCATCTGTAGTATCTGCTTCAGGGTTTCCAAAACTTTCAGATAATAAGGATAGAGAAGGGTATTCCAACACGCCATCACTCTTAATTGAAAATCCTGTACTACTTCTAATTTCCTTGATGTTAGGCGAAAACACATAAACGGTTGTCAATCCAAAATCACGGACCAGATTGCAGCTATTATCGTTATAGGCTACCAATCTATCTTCAATGACCTCAACACGAATATCATTACGTAAATTTTCACCAGTCTCTAAAACAACCTTTTGTTCATCCGCCTGTTTAATTACTAATTTTACGCCTTCAAAAATGGTTATTTGAGAAAAGTCATCTAAGAGCAATTCTTCTTGAATTAGATCACCAGATTTCTGAAAACAATCTGATGCATTTTCACTATTGCACCCTAATAAGAATGAGAATATTAAAAATAGTATACTGTACTTTTTCATTATTTTATTTTCTATAATCTAATACCGATACCAAATTCTACCGCTTCTGCCTTTGCTCCGTGAGATTTTAAACTTAACACGCCATACATCTTGTCTCCAAAATAGCGCTTTAAACCCATTCTATTATACATCCTACCTTCAAAATCATAAGGGTAGTATACATAATAGCCTAACTGACTGATGACCGACATTTTATTAATAAACAGCTCGTGACCAATGAAAACACCTACACGCTTGTAATCATCATCAGCATTGACATTGTTTTCAGGAAATGCAATAGATTGGTATTTAATAAGCTCTTTTAAAAATTTAGAAAAATAAACATCTCCCCCTACTTGAATAGCACTCAAATCTGAAACGCGCTTATCTGCATACCCTGAGAAAATATAAAATGGATATTGACCAGAATTAATAACATCACTCTCATTAATTCCCGTTCTAAAGGCTAAATTAAGTTTTATAGGCTCTACGATTCTTTGCTTTTCATGTGTTAAATAGTCGTTTTCTAACCCACCATCTAAATCGTACGTTACACCGGCATTTAGCGCAAATGTATTGGTAGATGTATTAGGCGCTTTTACATTTGCATTAGAATAATGCATTACAGAAATACCTGCTTTAAAACCTACCCCTTTTACAATATTCTCTTTGTGAAAATTCAGCATCAGGTAAGTAGAACTCAATATTTGAGAGCCAAAGGCATTATTTCTAAAGTTAGTTTCTTTATCATAAGGATTGGTCATATAAGCTAAACCTTGCCCTATTCTTAATTGTAGATATCGATTCAGAAAATAGAAATTGTAGTGGGCATATGCCGCATAACTCTTTCCTAAAGTTTCATTATTATAATCTTGATAAATGAAAGAATAACCCAAATCTGGATAATTATAACGCTGTTGCCAGTATTCTTCCCCGTATGTTTTACGATTTAAACTTAAAATCACTCCACCGGGATGCGAGTCTATAAGATGCGTAATATCTGGATTATGGCGTAAAATTGTACCATAAAACTGACTAGCATCTAGCGTATATCTATTATTCTCCTGAGCATCTTGAGCGTAACACGTTAAGGCTAAAAAAATAAAGTAAACAGAAAATTTTAATTTCATTGGTTGGTATAATGGGTTCAAATGTAAGAATTCACTTTAAACCCGTAGCTAACATACAGCGTATAATTAAAAAACTTCTTTTGCTATCGCTTTTATATTATTGGATTTCCCCATAGAATAATAATGCAAAACAGGAATTCCTGCTGCTTTTAATTCTTTAGATTGTTGAATGGCCCACTCTACCCCTACTTGTCTTACCGCAGCATTATTCTTACACGCTTCTACCGCTTCTACTAAATCATGAGGCAGGTCTAAACTAAATATTTGGGGCAATAACTGCAAATGACGTTTTACTGCTATAGGCTTAATCCCTGGAATAATAGGTACATTAATTCCAATTTCTCTCGCCGCTTCCACAAATTGAAAATATTTCTGATTATCAAAAAACATTTGTGTCACCACATAATCTGCACCAGCGTCTACCTTTTGCTTTAATCTAATCAAATCAGATTTAAAAGAAGGAGCCTCTAAATGTTTCTCTGGATACCCTGCCACACCAATACAAAAATTAGACTTATCTTCTCCTTGCACATCATCATGAAGGTATCTTCCTTGATTTAAGTTCTGGATCTGAGTCACCAATTCTGAAGCAAAGCAATTTCCGTCTTCAGTGGGCTTAAAATACTTCTCTTCTTTCATCGCGTCTCCACGCAAGGCCATCACATTATCAATCCCTAAGTAATGACAGTCAATCAGCATGTACTCCGTTTCTGCTTTGGTAAAACCACCGCAAATGACATGAGGAATAGTATCTACATCAAACTTATGTTTTATAGACGCACAGATCCCAACAGTACCTGGTCGCATACGTGTAATTTTCTTATCGTAAAGTCCCGCTTTATCCACATAAACGTATTCTTCCCTTGAGGTGGTAACATCAATAAACGGAGGATTAAACTCCATCAATGGCTCAATATTAGCATACAACTCTTGAATACTGTTCCCTTTTACTGGTGGAACAATCTCGAACGAAAATAAGGTATTTCCGTTGGCATTTTTTATGTGGTCTGTTACTTTCATTTCCGTATTCTAATTACAATCCTATTCTTATTTTGGGCGTTTTAACAGGCTATCCGCTTTATCTTTTCTTGCATTACCAAGCAAAAAAAGGATACCGCTTCTATCCTTAACGCAACTTATCACAAGCTTAACAACTTTTTTTTTACTGCAATATACTCTTCTTCATATTCCCAATAGATCCAACGACCATCTACATAATCTGTCAAGATATATTTATCACTTAACGATTTTATTCTTTCTACAGCAACTAACTTTTTAGCAAAACCTTGAACCGGACAATGCTCTTCAATTTCTTTATTATTTTCATCATATCCATGACTAATCATAAAACTACCCAAGCTAAGTTCTATAAATTTTTTCATACTAATCATCTGCTATATTTGTTGCCAACCAACGTGTAGCTTCTTCTAAAGAAATTCCTTTTCTAGCAGCAAAATCTGCTACTTGATCTTCTTTTATTTTCCCCAGTCCAAAATAGCGCGCTTCAGGGTTAGCAAAATAATATCCACTAACGCTTGAAGCTGGCCACATGGCCAAACTCTCCGTTAAGGTTACTCCTATTTTATCCTCAACACCTAACAATTCCCAAATAGTTAATTTCTCCAAATGATCCGGACAAGCAGGATACCCTGGTGCAGGACGTATCCCCTTATAAGTTTCATTGATCAAATCCTCATTACTTAAGTTCTCATCTGCCGAATATCCCCAGTGCTTTATTCTCACTTCTTTATGCAGGTATTCTGCATAAGCCTCTGCCAAACGATCTGCAAGTGCTTTTACTAAAATAGAATTATAATCGTCTAGATTATCTTTATAAGCATCTGCCATTTCATCAGCACCAAAACCAGTACTGACACAAAAGCAACCTATATAATCTTGTTTCCCTGATGATTTAGGAGCTATAAAATCTGCTAAAGCATAGTCAGCCACTCCTTCACGCCTTTTTAATTGCTGACGCAGGGTTCTAAAAGTATACTTTTTACCCCCTGCTTCAAGCTCAATATCATCATCACTGATGGCATTTGCCGGAAATAAACCAAAAATACCTTTTGCAGTAAGTCTCTTTTCCGAGAATATCTTTTTCAACATCTTCTGAGCATCAGCAAAAAGCTCTACGGCTTGCTCTCCTACCACATCATCCGTTAAGATATCAGGAAATTTACCATGCAATTCCCATCCTCTAAAAAACGGAGACCAATCTATAAATTCTTCTAATTTCTTTAGCTCAACGTCCTCAAAAACCTGAATTCCTACTTTATTGGGCGTTACTATTCTAGATTCTTCCCAGGCTATTTGAAACTTATTTTCACGAGCTTCTGCAATGGTTTTATATTCTTTCTTTTTTGTTCTACTCAAAAACTTATCTCTGAAAGACTCATAATCAAGTTTAATTTCTTGCTTATAATTACTTGCCGTTTCTTTCTTTAATAAATCTCCAACCACCGTCACTGCCCTAGAGGCATCATTCACGTGCACCACCGCTTGGCTGTATTGGGTATCTATTTTTACAGCAGTATGTGCTTTACTTGTTGTAGCCCCTCCAATTAGCAAAGGCACCTTAAAGTCCTGGCGTTCCATCTCTTTTGCCAAAAATACCATTTCATCTAAAGACGGAGTTATTAACCCACTTAAACCAATAATATCTACATTGTGCTCTATGGCTGCATTAATGATTTTTTCTGGTGGAACCATTACTCCAAGATCTACAATCTCATAATTATTACAGGCTAGCACCACACTCACAATATTTTTTCCAATATCATGAACATCTCCTTTTACCGTAGCCATTAATATTTTCCCCGCCCCTTTATCATCTCCTTCTTGCGGATTTAGCAACTTCTCTTCTTCGATATACGGCAACAAATAAGCTACCGCTTTTTTCATTACTCGGGCAGACTTCACCACTTGTGGTAAAAACATTTTTCCGCTTCCAAATAAATCTCCAACAACATTCATACCGGTCATCAGGTTACCTTCAATAACTTCAATGGGTTTGTGCGCTGCCACACGAGCTTCTTCAATATCTTCAAGAATATATTGATCAATACCTTTTACTAAGGCACGGGTGATTCTATTTTGCAAAGGCTCTTCTCTCCAAGATAAATCTACCTTACTCTCTTTAGCCGTACCTACTACTGTTTCTGCAAAATCTAAAAGGCGTTCTGTAGCATCCTCTCTTTTATTAAGAATAACATCTTCTACACGTTCTAATAAATCTTTAGGAATATCATCATAAACACCCAATAAACTAGGGTTTACAATTCCCATATTCATCCCGGCTTGAATGGCGTGGTATAAGAACACAGAATGCATAGCTTCACGAACAGGGTCATTACCTCTAAAACTAAAAGACACATTACTCACCCCACCACTTACACTACAATGAGGTAGATTTTCTCGCACCCACTTTGTAGCCTTTATAAAATCAATAGCATTAAGCTTATGCTCATCCATTCCTGTAGCTACAGGAAATATATTTAAATCAAAAATGATATCTTCAGGCGCGAAATTTACTTCATTTACCAGGATATCATAAGAGCGTTTTGAAATTTCTAATCTACGCTCATAATTATCTGCTTGCCCCGTTTCATCAAAAGCCATAACGATAACTGCAGCACCGTAGCGCTTAATTAATTTTGCATGATGTTTAAACTGCTCTTCACCTTCTTTAAGGCTAATAGAATTCACCACACATTTACCTTGCACTACTTGCAAACCAGCCTCAATAATATCCCATTTAGAACTATCAATCATGATAGGAACTCTAGAAATATCCGGTTCTGCAATCACTAAATTTAAAAACTTAACCATGGCCTCTTTACCATCGATAAGTCCGTCATCCATATTAATATCAATGATCTGCGCCCCACCATCTACCTGATCACGAGCTACGCTTAAAGCCTCCTCAAATTTTTCTTCTTTTATTAAGCGAAGGAATTTTTTTGAACCTGCTACGTTTGTACGCTCACCAACATTTACAAAGTTTGTATTTTCCGAAAGCACTAATGGCTCCAGACCTGAAAGTTTCAGATACCGCTTTGGTTGTCGGTTGTTAGTTGATGGTTGTTTGCTCTCTTCTATCATAATTACAACCCTTTGTACTATTTTACGAACCTGATTAATAGCTTTTTACAGTTAAGAATCTGATTCATTATTATTTTTAAATTATCTTCCTTTTTATATTCGTGATCTAGCGCTAAGCACACCAAAATCAATTATTGACCAGCAATGATTCTAGGTTTTATATCTTTCACTACATTAGCTATTGCAGAAATATGTTCTGGCGTGGTACCACAACAACCACCTACTATATTTACTAAGTTCTTTTCTACGTATTCTTTTATTTGCGCAGCCATTTCCGCTGGTGTTTCATCATATTCTCCAAAAGCATTGGGCAAACCTGCATTTGGATGTGCAGATACCGCAAAACCTGTTTTAGCAGATAATACTTCTAAATGAGGCACAAGCTGACTTGCTCCTAAAGCACAGTTAAACCCTACGGATAAAATTGGAATATGCGATATGGAGATCAAAAAAGCCTCTGCTGTTTGCCCAGACAAAGTTCTTCCAGATGCATCTGTAATAGTGCCACTCACCATGATTGGAATATCAATACCGCGCTCATCTTTTACTTCTTCAATAGCAAACAATGCTGCTTTTGCGTTTAGCGTATCAAAAATGGTTTCTACCATTAATAAATCAGAACCACCATCAATCAAGGCTTCTACCTGCTGTTTGTACGCAATTCTTAATTCATCAAATGATATCGCTCTATATCCAGGATCGTTTACATCTGGAGACATACTTGCCGTTTTATTCGTAGGTCCAATACTACCTACCACAAAGCGGGGCTTATGCGGCTCTTTTGCCGTAAATTCATCGGCTACCTGCTTTGCAATCTTGGCCGATTCATAGTTTAGCTCATAGACCAAGTCTTCCATAAAATAATCTGCCATGGCTATTGTTGTACTTGAAAAGGTATTCGTTTCAACAATATCTGCTCCGGCAGCAAAATATTTACGGTGTACATCCGCTATTGCTTCTGGCTGTGTTAAGGACAATAAATCATTATTACCCTGTAAGGGATGTTCCCAATCCTTAAAACGCTCTCCTCTAAAATCTTCCTCGGTAAACTTATGGCGTTGAAGCATCGTTCCCATAGCACCATCCAGCACCAAAATACGCTCCTTAAGTATGTCTTTTATATTCTTCATTTTTCAAATCTCTATACTATAAAAAAATTGCATTCAAGCGATATGACTGTACTGTTCATAGCAGTAACTCTTTTTATTCCCTGATAAGGCAAAAAATAGGATATTGTATATCGCCAAATCATTTGCTTTTTCTGCAAATGAAACGCTCTAATCATAAATTATCAAGTAAAGTAAAAACTAAGACGAAATGTTTCGCTTTTGTTATCTATTTCAAAACGAGTAGGGTCTTGAATAGAACTTAGCACCTTCTTTTTAGGTAAAACTACTTAAAAGGGTTGCCAAGGCTTCATCGGGTCTAGTCCCTCCACCTTTCTTGATAACTATTTTCAATGTTGCAATGAACTTCAAACAATGACTGCAAAGAAACGTTACCGCCAAATTAAAACCAAATTATATGGTAAAATAAAAGCCTTCTAACTAGAACAGTAAGAAGGCTTTTGTATTTTTAAATCGTTTAGATTCTTACGATATACTCTGTACGACTTCTTTCTTTGCTACTTTCTTAGATCCATCAAAACCTTCTACACCACCTACGGTAGTATATTTCATTACATAACGTTTTCCAGGATTGATAATCTGGTATGCAAACTGACACATAACAGCAGCCTCATGGAAACCAGAAAGTATCAATTTCAATTTCCCTTCGTAGGTATTGACATCGCCAATAGCAAAAACTCCCAGTATGTTCGTTTGGTAGTCTTTCGCGTTATTTACTTTAATCGCATTTTTTTCTATCTCTAGACCCCAATCCCCGATTGGTCCTAATTTTGGAGACAAGCCAAATAAGGGAATAAAGTTATCTACAGGTAAAATTGTTTCTCCTTTTTCAGCATCATTATGCTTAATGGTTACTGCTTCAATCTTACCATCTCCTGCAACACCTATAACCTCTGCTTCTGTAAATAATTTTATTTTACCAAGCTTTGCTAATTCTGATGCTTTCTCTACAGAATCTAACGCTCCTCTAAATTCATTTCTCCTATGTACTAAAGAAACTTCTGATGCTACATCTGCTAAGAAAATCGCCCAATCTAAAGCAGAATCTCCACCTCCAGCAATGACTACTTTTTTACCACGATATACTTCAGGATCTTTAATAAAATAATTTACCCCTTTATCTTCAAAGTCGATAATATTTGGAATTAAAGGCTTTCTTGGCTCAAAAGAACCTAAACCACCTGCAATAACCACTACCGGCGCCTGATGCTGTGTACCCTTATTTGTCGTAACAATAAAAGAACCATCTTCTTGCTTATCTAATGTCTCAGCACGTTCTCCTAACGTATAACCTGCTTCAAAAGGCTTAATTTGTTCCATCAAATTATCTACCAAGGTTCCTGCTAAAATTTCTGGAAAAGCTGGAATATCGTAAATAGGTTTCTTTGGATATATTTCTGAACACTGACCACCTGTTTGTGGTAATGCATCAATCAAATGGCATTTTAATTTTAATAATCCTGCTTCAAAAACGGTGAACAAACCTGTAGGTCCTGCTCCAATAATTAAAATATCTGTTTTTATCATCTCTCTACTAATTCAAAAAATTCTTGTGTTGAAATACGCTTTAAATACTACTGCAAATTTACGACAGTAAAATAAATTAATGGTGCACTTCACTTACTTGTTTATACGACTCTATTGCACTTGAAAGTGCTTTTCTATGATTAACGACCTCGCCAATTATTATAATTGCTGGATTTGTTAATTGTTGTTTAACTACTTCTGATTGAATAGTCGCAATAGTTCCTATTCCTATCTTTTCATCTTCTCTTGTGCCATTCTGAATGATAGCGATGGGCGTTTCTGCTTTCCCCTCTTCCTCAAACAAAGCTACAATTGCTGGTAATTTTGACATTCCCATTAATATAACTACCGTAGCGTTTGATTTTGCTGCTAAAGCTACATCCGAAGAAAGCTTATGTTCTTTGGTAGTACCTGTAATAACCCAAAAACTTTCTGCAGCTCCTCTTTTTGTCACGGGTATATTTTGAGATGCAGGTACCGCTACGGATGAAGATATCCCCGGAACCATAGCCACCTTCAAACCATGGGTTGCAGCATATTCCATTTCTTCTGCACCACGACCAAAAATAAAAGGATCACCACCTTTTAAACGAACTACATGTTGCGATTGTCCGCGCTGCACAATAAGTTCATTAATTTGTTCTTGCTGATAGGCATAACACCCCTTACGCTTACCTACAAAAATAAGTTCTGCATGTTCCGCATACTCTAATAACTCAGGATTTACCAAAGCATCATACAAAACAACATCTGCTGCTTGCAGTGCTTTTATAGCTTTCAGTGTAATTAAGTCTGGATCACCAGGACCCGCACCAATTACCGTAAGCAAACCTAAGTTGCTAGCATTAATATGTTTTGTATTCTTAACCATGATTAGTTCGCTTTTGCTAATTCAGCATTTCTAAAATCTTGCACTTTTCCTAAAAATACTTTCGTATCATTTAAGTAGTTTTTTGCGAATACTTCTGTAGGTTCGTTTTTATTAATCTGAAGAATAAATTCCTCAAAACCTTTATCTAAAGAAATCCTACCATTCGCAACGAATTTTTCATCAAAATCTTTAATGATACCCGCATGTGTATTTGTCTTCTGATTTTCTGAAGTAAGAATAGCTTTTGCTGTATTTACCATAGAAGAATAGGAATGATAGATACTAGCTGCCCATTTTCCTTCAGAAAAAGTAGTTTTAGCTGTTTGTATTTTCTCTTCACTCTCAAATAATAATGTAGCAATCAAATCAATCACAACACCCGCACACTCACCTACTCCAATAGCTTGAATATATTCTTCAGAATTACCCCAATCTATAAAATCATCAGGTGTTAAATTCTCAACATCTGTTAAGTCTTTCAAGAAATCATAGAAGTACATTTGCTCTTTTTCTGCATAGTACTCCGGAAATGATAATCCATTCCCATTGGCATCAAAATCATTTAAGATTAAACGCAACGCTTCTGGACCTCTTTTACTTGGTATTTTCACTACTTTATCTGCAAATCTACCTTCCCCATTACCCATATTACCACCTCCTAAAAGAACTTGTAACGCTGGCGCTACTAATTTTGATTTGGTACGTACAGACATTCCTTGAAAACCAATATTTGCCATGTTGTGTTGCCCACATGCATTCATACACCCACTAATTTTAATCACCACATCTGGGTTATTAATATAATCTGGGTATTCTTCTTTCATAATGCGCTCTAACTCTTCTGCAATACCGGTACTACTTGCAATCCCTAAATTGCAGGTATCGGTTCCAGGACAAGCGGTAATATCTATAGCTCTGTTATAACCCGCTTCTGTAAAGCCTAATTTTTTTAATTCCGAATAAAAGAAAGGCACTCGCTCTTCTTTTACGTAAGGAATTACAATATTTTGACGCAAGCTTAAACGAATTTCGTCTGCCGCATATTTTTCTACTAAATCTGCCAAGGCACGAGCTTCTTTAAGGTAAAAATCTCCTAATAAAACTTTTACACCTATAGCTACATAGCCTTCTTGCTTTTGAGGTATTAGGTTGGTTGATTTCCAAGCATCAAAAGTAGCCTGATCTTCAATAACCACATTAGGTACAGAAACTTGTGCTATTTGAGGCTTTGGATATGCTTCAGCATCAATAGGAAAAGATTTCATTGGAACTGCAATTTGCTCTTCCTCCAATAAGGCTTTAAAACCATCTAAGCCTAAATCTTTTAATAAGAATTTTAAACGTGCTTTCGCTCTACTCTTACGTTCCCCATATCTATCAAAAACACGAACAACACCTTCCATCAAAGGAATAATTTTATCAGACGGTAAAAAATCATATAACAACTCTGCATGACGTGGTTGCGATCCTAAACCACCACCTAACATCACTTTAAATCCTTTTACACCAGCTTCAATTTTAGCAATAAAACCTAAATCGTGCATGTATGAAAGACCCGTATCTGCATCACTAGAAGAAAAAGACACTTTAAACTTACGTCCTAACTCCTGACTAATAGGATTTCTTAAAAAATACTGAAACAACGCATGTGCATAAGGAGAAACATCAAATGGCTCATCTACATCTATACCTGCTGTTTCACTTGCTGTTACATTACGCACAGTGTTACCACAAGCTTCACGCAATGTAATGTCTGATTTTTCAAGTTGTGCCCATAACTCTGGAGTTCTATTCAAATCTACATAGTGAATTTGAATATCTTGACGTGTAGTAATGTGCAAACGACCTCTAGAATATTCTTCAGAAACATCAGAAATTGTTCTTAGTTGCTCCGAAGAAACTTTACCGTAAGGCAATTTTATACGAATCATTTGTACGCCTTCTTGACGCTGACCGTAAACACCACGTGCTAAACGAAGACTACGAAATTTTTCTTCGTCTAGTTTACCATTGTGGAACATATCAATTTTGTTTGCCAAATCGATAATATCTTTTTCTACAACTGGATTTTCTATTTCTGTTCTAAAACTTTGCATATATCTTCCCCTCCTAACCTCCCCAAAGGGAAGGAATTCTTACTCGGTTAAAATAAGAATATTGTTATTAATTTTTCTACCTGCTTACCTGTACATTGCGGCTAAAGTTTTATTGGATAAACCCAGCCCCTACCGTACTATTTGTTTTTGTATCAATAATAATAAATGAACCATTTGTTCTATGATCTTTAAATGCATCAAAGAAAATTGGCTTATTTAATTTGAACGTTACTTTTGCAATATCATTCATTCCTAAACCTTCTACATTCTCTTCTATACCAGAGTAATCAGGGTTTATTTTATGATGAATTTGATCTACCTTAGCCAATACTTTATTGACACCATGCTGAATCACATATTTACCACCTGTCTTCAATGGGTCTGAATCCATCCAAGAAATATTAGCGGTAAACTGTTTGTCAATTTGCGGTAAATCGCCCACCTTAACAATCATATCTCCACGACTTACATTGATCTCATCTTCTAAAGTGATGGTTACCGATGAACGCCTTGAAGCCGTTTGATACTTCTTATCATAGAAATAAATTTCTTTTATTTTTGATTTTGTTTGAGATGGTAAAGCCACAACCTCATCACCTACACTCAATTCACCTCCGTATACTTTACCTGCAAAGCCTCTAAAATCATGAAAATCTTCCGTCTTAGGGCGGATTACATATTGTACTGGAAAACGCGGTGTTCCCGCATTATAAATATCTTTTCTATCTAATTCTTCTAAGTGCTCTAATAACGTCTGACCTGTGTACCATGGGGTATGTTCAGACTTATTCACTACGTTATCACCTTTTAAGGCACTAACTGGAATAAAGGTAATTTTCTGATCTTGATAATCTCTCTTAGCCATTAATTCAGAAAAATCTGCCTTAATCTCATTGTATCGCTCTTCAGAGAAATCAACCAAATCCATCTTATTCACCGCTACAATAACATCTTTTACACGAAGTAAGTTATTGATGAAAAAATGGCGATTTGTTTGTTCAATAACTCCTTTACGCGCATCTATTAAAATAATAGCTGCTTGTGATGTAGAAGCCCCTGTAACCATGTTTCTAGTATACTCAACATGCCCCGGAGTATCTGCTATAATATAACTTTTCTTTGCAGTTGAAAAATAGATATGAGCAACATCAATGGTAATTCCTTGCTCACGCTCTGCTACCAATCCGTCCGTTGCTAAAGAAAAATCTAAATAATCATATCCTTTTTGCTTGCTTGTTTTTTCGATAGCCTCTAACTTATCACTAGTAAGAGATTTTGTATCGTATAATATTCTACCAATTAAGGTACTCTTACCATCATCTACACTACCTGCTGTTGCTATTTTTAGTACTTCCATCCCATTCTGACCTCCCCACTGGGAAGGACTTTTTTTAAAAAAATTTGTATATTCTATGATCTCTAACATTTCCCCTTTGGGGATTAAGGGGACTCTAGAAGTATCCTTGCTGTTTTCTTTTCTCCATTGCTGCTTCAGAACGCTTATCATCAATACGCGCTCCTCGCTCGGATATCGTAGAATCTCTAATCTCACTTACCACCTTATCAATGGTAACAGCATCTGAAAGAACTGCCGCTGTACAAGACATATCTCCAACCGTACGGAAACGCACTAAGCGCTCTTCTACGATTTCATCTTGATCACGGAAAACAATATCATCTTCTGCAGACCATATCATACCGTCTCTAACAAAAGTTTTACGTTTATGTGCAAAATATATAGACGGAATTTCTATTTCTTCTTTTTGGATGTAAGACCATACATCTAATTCTGTCCAGTTAGAAATAGGAAAACAACGTACATTTTGACCTAATTCAATTTGTCCATTTAACATATCAAACAATTCAGGGCGTTGGCTTTTTTCATCCCACTGACCAAAATCATCACGAACAGAAAAAATGCGCTCTTTAGCTCTGGCTTTCTCTTCATCTCTACGTGCACCACCAATACAAGCATCGAATTTAAATTCTTCGATAGCATCTAATAAAGTGGTCGTTTGTAAAGAGTTTCTACTGGCATACCTACCCGATTCTTCCTTTACTTTACCTTCATCAATAGAATCTTGAACATTACGTACAATTAACTCTACCCCAAGTTCTTTAGCTAACCTATCTCTAAATTCTATCGTTTCCGGAAAGTTATGCCCCGTATCAATATGCATTAGTGGAAAAGGTATTTTTGCTGGCCAGAATGCTTTCTGCGCCAAACGAACTAAGGTGATAGAATCTTTACCTCCTGAGAATAATAATACTGGCTTTTCAAATTGAGCAGCCACCTCTCTAATGATGTAAATTGCTTCGTTTTCTAATGGATTTATATCTGATGTATCTTTCATGTTACTTTTTAAGTGTCAAGGTTATTTCTACAATGCTAAACAACCCTATTTACTACTAATTTTATGATGCTTACTTAGGTCTTCTTTTAAGTATGCAAGCCACACTCACGGTTTTCTAACACCTTGGTTGGATCAAAATATTTATGCTCGTTTGGTAATTTATATTCTTCTAAATAGGCGTCTAACTGCTCATCTGACCAATGGTAAAAAGGACTCACCTTTAAAACACCGTCTTTACTCACACTAAAAATATCTAAAGAATTACGCAAAGCAGTTTGCCCTTTTCTAAGGTTTGTAAACCAAACCTCTGGTTTGTGCTCTGCCATTGCTCTGCCAAATGGCTCCAATTTAACCTGCTCTGTAAAGACCGCATGGTTCGGATCTTCAATACCTGGTATTCCCATTACTGCATCTCTATGTGATGATGTTTGTTTAGGAACATACAATTTTACATTTAACTGTAATGATTTTATTAAATCTTCTGCATGTTTGTAGGTATTTGGAGTATTGTACCCCGTATCACACCAAATAACTTTAAGAGTGTTATCTACAGCGGTGACTGCATGTAAAATATTAACTTCATAAGGTCTAAAATTAGTAGTCACTACGGCATTAGAATTTTGCTCCAATGCAAATGCTATAATTTCTGCTGGACTTGCCGATGCAAAATCGGTATTCCATTTTTGTATATCGTTTTCTGTAAAAGCCATTGTCTTTCTTTTTTATCTACCCCAATTAATGCTGTTCCAAATTCTCTCGTGAAAGAAATACAACAACATTTTTGTAAACAATTCAACAACACCTATAGATAAAGCTAGTTTTAATTCTCCAGTTACCAACCAAGAAATAATCATAGTATCTATAGTACCAATTATTCTCCAGCTTATAGACTTAATAATACTGCGTAATGGTTTCTCAGATTTTTTATCTGTTGTGAAATCCTCTTTACTTGTTTTCTTATCTAAAATCAATTGATCTGCAATCATGTGATTAATGTTTCTATTACCCTATCGATTTAATAGAGTAAGCAAAAATAAAAATATTTTGCAAAGTAAGTCGCCAAAAGATTACTAAAATTACTATTACCCTATAGTTTTAGTAGATTTATAAAAAAAGAAGAAGTTTATTATCAATTTGACAACAAAAAAGCGGAAGCGTTAAAATTAAGCTATCAAATCTGCTAGACTGGTATTTCTATATATTTCGAGATTACTATCCCTAACCTGAAGCATTAATTTATGCACACCGCATGCAGCTTCATCAGGGCAATCATCACATTTTTCATAGAAATTAAGACTTACACAAGGTACCATGGAGATGGGGCCTTCCAATACCCGCATCACAGAAGCCATCTGAATTTCTGCAGGGTCTTTTATTAAATAATACCCACCACCTTTACCTTTTTTACTTCCTAAAAAGCCTGTTTTTCGTAAGGATAATAAAATGGTTTCTAAAAACTTTTGAGAGATGTTTTCAGCGTTTGCTATTTCAGAAATTTGCACTGGTTTCTTGCCTTCCTGTTGTGCCAAGAAGGTAAGTGCTTTTAATCCGTATTTCGTCTTTTTTGATAGCATGGCTGCTAAGATAATTAAAATTTAGATATCGAAATATCCAGGTACATGCTTTACAAGTAAACCAAGCGACAAATAGCCACATCTTAAATTTCATGGTTTCACTGAATTAAAACCGCCTTTCACTGATTGGCCTACTAAAAACCTAATTTAAGTCCTTACTTAGTAGTAAGAACCCAATGAAAACAAACACAATGAAACAGCAACAAAATTTTACACCGCTTTTAAAAGTAAGCTTATTAGCGCTATTTTTAGCTTTTACCGCATGTAGTTCTGACGACACCAATTCCTCTGCAGATGCAAGTGAAGAAGAAACAACAGATGAAAGCACGATTGACACCAATTCTTATATCCTAGTGGCAGACACCAATAGTCAAGGTGCCTATATCATAAACCATGATGGAGATCAATTATTTAGCTGGAAATTTGACAGAGATCTAGGTAATGACGTGAACTTATTAGACGACGGTAGTTTAGTTGTTTGCCTAAAAGCAGACAATGCAGGAATAACGCTGGGTGGTTATGGTGGCATCATGAGAAAAATAAACGTCGATCAATCTATTGACTGGGAAGTTTCCTATAGTTCTGGTGATGATTACATGGCGCATCACGATGTGGAATACTTATCAAATGGAAATATTATTTTTCCAGTCTGGGAAAAAGTAACAGCTGATGAAGCTGCGGAACTAGGTTTTTCTGAGAATTTTGATATTTTCCCCGAAGCTATTATAGAAATGAACCCGCTTACCGAAGAGATTGTTTGGGAATGGCATGTTACAGATCATGTGATTCAAAACCACGATGCTTCAAAAGAAAATTTTGGCGTTGTAGTAGAACATCCAAATAAAGTAGATATCAATTACAACAGTTCTCAAACCAATGGAGATTTGATGCATTTTAATGGGTTAACTTTAGATGAAACGAATGATGTTCTTTACATAACCGTAAATAACTATAGTGAAGTTTGGGTGCTAGACCACAGCACAACTACGGAAGAAGCGAGTACAAGTACGGGTGGAAATTATGATCTAGGCGGAGATTTAGTATACCGGTACGGAAATCCGCTTGCTTATGACAATGTTGGCGAGGTTACCTTGAACAATGTACATTACCCAAATTTACTGACTACTGGAAATATGATTGTCTTTGCCAATGATATTTACGACAACCAGTCTGAAGTTGTTGAATACAAATTAAACCCACCATACGAACTTAATGCAGGAGAAGACAATGAACCAGAAGTAGTATGGAGTTTTACGGATCCTGAATTATACACTGCAGGCTTGGGTAGTGGGGTCCGGATGAGCAATGGAAATACCCTAATCGCCGAAGGCAGAGATGGTACCCTATGGGAAGTAAGTGCTAGCGGCGAGGTTCTATGGCAAAATACAGATTACAATACCACCTGGAGAGCATATGCTTTTACAGTCGATGCTCCGGCGATACTAGCCTTAGGTTTATAAGAAAACAGACTCTTATTTAACAAAAAAGCCTCCATAGTTTCTACTATTGAGGCTTTTTTACTTAGAACGTTCTGCTACGATTCTAAGGCTTGTTTTATATCGGAAATAATATCATCTATATGTTCCAAACCAACAGATACCCGAACGGTTCCATCCGTAATATTTACAGCTTCACGTTCTTGTGTTGTTAGCTTGCTGTGGGTTGTAGATGCAGGATGGGTCACAATACTTCTAGAATCTCCCAAGTTTGCAGAGAGCGATAATAATTTTATCCCATCAAAAAACTTTCGTCCAGCTTCTATTCCTCCATTCACTTCAAAAGCAACAATAGTACCCCCAGCTTTCATCTGCTTTTTAGCCACCTCATACATAGGGTGCGATTTTAAAAATGGATATTTCACCCAATTTACTTTCGGGTGATCTTCGAGAAACGTGGCTAACTTTAAAGCATTCTCACAATGACGATCTACCCGAACCGCTAAAGTTTCTAAACTTTTAGAAATTACCCAAGCGTTAAAAGGAGAAAGCGCAGGACCCGTAATGCGCGAAAATCGATAGACCTTATCAATTAATTCTGCACTTCCTACGGTAATTCCTGCCAAAACACGTCCTTGACCATCCATTAATTTTGTCCCTGAATGAATTACCAAATCAGCACCAAATTTAATAGGTTGTTGTAAGTAAGGCGTTGCAAAACAGTTATCGATAATTAAAAGTACCTTATGTTTTTTTGCAATTTTACCCAACTTTTCTAGGTCTAATACATCTACTCCCGGATTGGTAGGAGATTCTGCATAGATAAATTTTGTTGTTGGTTTAATCAATTTATCAATACCCTCTAAATCATCAATTTCGAAATAATCTGAGCTAATGTTCCATTTGGGTAAAAAGTTCATAAATAAACTATGCGTAGAACCAAAAATATTCCGTGCAGAAACCACATGATCTCCACTATCTAAAAGCGATGCGAAAGTAGAAAACACCGCAGCCATACCAGATGCAAAAGCGAAGCCAGCTTCGGCACCTTCCATTTTACAAACCTTTTCTATAAATTCATTCGTATTTGGGTTAGAATACCTAGAATAGATATTACGTTCTTTCTCTTCACTAAAAGAAGCGCGCATATCTTCAGCATCTTCAAATACAAAGCTTGAAGTTACATACATGGGCGTAGAATGTTCCAGAAATTGTGAGCGTTCTGTTTGTGTTCTTATCGCTTCTGTTTCAAATTTGTTTTTCATAATTTTATTATTAGATCAGTGATCGCGTTACTGATTCTTTACAGCTATTTACCTTTTTCTATAATCCTTAATATATCACCAAAAACGCCACGAGCCGTAACTGCTGCTCCCGCTCCTGCGCCTTGAATCACTAACGGATTTTCCCCATAAGACTCCGTATATATTTCTATAATAGAATCTGAGCCTTTTACTTGTCCTAATGCACTTTCTTTAGGCACCGAAACTAATTTTACTTCTAAATTCCCTTTTTCTTTTTGCAAATCTCCAGACAAGTCACCCACATACCGCAATACATGATTTGGCTTTTGTTCTTTTTTAATCTTTTCAAAAATAGCATCAAGCATACTTAACTGATTTTTAAATTCGGCTACCGTTACAGTATGCAAAGAATCTGGTATTAAATTCTGAATACTAATATCTGCAAATTCATTACTCAGATCCAATTCTCTAGCTAGTATTAAAAGTTTTCTTCCTACATCATTACCAGAAAGATCTTCACGAGCATCTGGCTCCGTAAATCCTTTTTCCATCGCTTCTTTTAAAATCGATGAAAATGGTCTATCTACCTCTGAAAACGTATTGAAGATATAACTCAACGACCCTGAAAATACTCCTTTAATACGCGTAATATTTTCACCAGATAAATGCAATAACTTGATGGTATCTATAAGTGGAAGCCCTGCTCCTACATTCGTTTCATACAAATATTGTTTCTGACTCCGTTCTAATTCGGTTCTTAGGTTCTGATAAAAATCAAAACTCAAGGTATTTGCGATTTTGTTTGAAGACACCAAATCAAAACCATTTTCTATCATATTTAAATACGATGCTACAAAAGTTTTGCTTGCCGTATTATCTACCGCTATTAAATTTTCTAAATGGTGTGTTTTTGCAAAATCGAAAATGGTATCTAACTCAAATGACTTGCCATTTTTATCTAAATCGGCTTTCCAATTTTCCGAAATTCCGTTTTTATTAAGCAACACTTTTTTAGAGTTCGCCACCGCAAAAACATTTAATTGAATCCCTTTACGTTCTTCAATGCTTTGAGCCGATTTTAAAATTTGATCTATCAATGTTCCTCCAACATTTCCATGACCAAATATAGCAAGATTCACTTTTTTACTAATTCCGAAAACTTGACCGTGCATTACGTTCAACGCTTTGTAAAGGTCTTTACGCCGTACTACTAAACTGACATTTTTTCCCGTTACTGTATTATTAAATAACAAGGGAACAATCTGGTTTTTTATCAGCTCATTAAAAGGCTTATGAAAAGAACTCAAATCTTGACCTACAATAGAAATCACAGAAACATCGGTAGTTACGGTAATCATGTTTACATCTTTGGTTTGAAAATCTGAGCTAAATTCATCAATTAAAACCTCTTTCGCTTTTTCTGCTTTGTCAGCATCTACCACAAAACCAAGACCACGTTCTGATGACCCCTGAGATATGATATTCACACTAATATTATTTGCTCCTAATGTTTTAAAAACTCGTGCATCTACTCCGACTTTACCTAATAAACCACGCCCCTCAAAATTTACCAAGGCCACATTTTCAATTACTGAAAGCGATTTTATCCCCTCTTTACTTGTCTTTGCACTAATTAGCGTTCCTTCATTATCACCATTAAATGTATTTAATATCCGCAATGGAATATTTTTTTCTATTAAAGGGATAATCGTTTTTGCATGTAAGATGGTCGCCCCAAAATTTGCCAATTCATTTGCTTCCCCGTAAGACAACTCCGCAATACGTTTTGCATCCGCCACATAATCAGGGTTGGCCGTATAAATCCCATCTACATGCGTATAATTTTGCAATTCTGCCGCATCTAAGAAATTAGCAATTAGCGCTGCCGAATAATTACTTCCGTTTCTTCCTAAGGTTGTGGTCTCCCCTGCTTTGTTTGATGCTATAAAACCAGTCATTACAGGAACCACAGTAGTATCTAATTTAGAGATAACCTCTAAAACATGCTCTTTAGACAATGCCTCATATACCTGAGCATCCCCAAAATTGCTATCTGTTTTTATCAATTCTCGGGAATCTATGAATTTAGCTTTTACGCCATTCGCATTTAATAATTGTGTAGTCACTTTCCCAGAAATCAATTCTCCAAAAGACAATACTTGATCTTTGATTTTTGCACTATAATCGCCTAATAAAGAAACCCCTTCAAAAAGCTTTTCTAAATCCGTAAATTCCGAAGACAAATCAACATTAAAATCTGATTGTTGGTACGCTTTAAAAGCATCAAAATCTTTAGCGTACTCTTTGCCTTTGCTTGCCTTTTTAAGAATAGTTTCTAGCTGATCTGTGGCTTTACCGCGTGCAGACAATACTACTCCAATATTTTCTCCCTGTTTTACTTTTGTAGTTACAATTTCTAAAACCCGATGTAAACCATCACCATTAGCCAACGATTTACCTCCGAATTTTAATATTTTGATACGCTTACTCTTTCCATTCTGATCAAAAATGCCTTTTAATAACTGTTCCATTTGCTGAAATTCAATTAAAAAAGCATCGTGACCATGCAGTGACCTTATCTCCCCGTAGGTAACATTACTATTAACTTGCGCCAATTGCTTAAAGGTATCTTTATTCTCTTGGGCCGTAAAAAATAGATCAGAATCAACCCCTATAATATGAATATTGGTTGCGCTTTTTTCAATCGTTGAAAAAGCATCTTTAGCATCTCTTGTAATATCAATTGTTTTCAATAACTGATTCATCAGCTTATAGGCTGACAATTGAAAACGTTCTTGCAATTTTGCGCCATGATGCGTTAACCAACTCTCTACATTAAAGACGTGCAATTCTTCATTTGTGCTACGTTTAAAACGCTCTTTAAATGATTCCGGAGTTCTATAGCACAACATCGCGTGCATACGTGCATCATGTACAGGTTGACTAGAATTCAACAAAAACTGCTCTTGAATTTGACAATTCGCAATTAACCAGTCTGTAGATTTCCAATCGGACGCTACAGGAATTAGATTTTCAGTCAAATTAGGTTCCAAGGCAACCATTTCCCAAGCAATACCACCTCCCATAGAACCTCCTATAAGTGCAAAAAGTTTGTTTACTTGCAGTTCTTTTAAACCTATTAAAAATATTTTTGCGATGTCTTGCGCCACAAAATCTTTGTAATTCTCTACCACAAAACCGTCATGCCCATTACCGGGTACATTAAAAGATAAAATGGTATATTTTTGAGTGTCAATACATTTTCCGTCTCCAATCAATGCAGACCACCAACCCTGCGCTCCAGCCACATCTGAACTGCCTGTTAATGCATGATTTACCACTATAATTGGTGCGGTATGCAGCGCAGGCCCAAAAACTTGATAAGACAATTTAATGTCCTGAGTTGATCCGCCGTGATTCGTATACTTGGGTATTGTTAAATGCTGTAGCATAATTTATTTTTATTTCAATCTTTTTGCTTTACCAAAGGTTAAGCTTACTTATAATGAGGCAAAAGCCTGAATTAAATCTGCCTTTAAATCCTCTATATCTTCCAATCCAACAGACAGGCGTATCAAATCTTGTGGTACCCCTGCAGCTTCTTGTTGTTCTGCTGTTAATTGTTGATGGGTAGTACTCGCTGGATGAATAATTAATGATTTTGTATCACCAATGTTTGCTAGTAGCGAGAAAATTTTAGTAGCATCGGTTACTTTTTGAGCCGCTTCAAAACCACCTTTTATACCGAAGGTTACTAATCCGCTTTGTCCTTTTGGCAAATACTCTTTAGCCAAATCATAATAGGCACTGCTCTTTAATCCAGGATAGTTTACCCAAGCAACCTCATCTCGACCTTCTAACCATATTGCTAGCTCTAGTGCATTTGCACTGTGTTGCTTAATCCGCACAGGTAAGGTTTCTAATCCTTGAATAATTTGGAATGCATTAAACGGACTCAAAGCACCACCAAAATCACGTAAACCTTCTAAAATTAGCTTAAACGTAAACGCTGCTGCCCCCAAAGCTTCGCTATACACTAAGCCATGATACCCCGCAGAAGGCTCAGTGAACTCTGGAAATTTCCCATTGGTCCAATCAAAAGTACCGGCATCTATAATAGCACCCCCTAATGATGTTCCTTGACCGCCAATGTACTTTGTAAGCGAATGAATCACAAGGTTTGCTCCATGTTCAATTGGGTTTAATAATACAGGTGAAGCCACAGTATTATCTACAATAAATGGCACTTGTGCTGCTTTTGCATAGGTAGCAATTGCCTTTAAATCTAAAACATCCAATTTAGGATTTCCTAAAGATTCTACGAAAATAGCTCTGGTATTATCTTGAACAGCCTTCTCAAAGTTTTCTGGATGAGTCGCATCCACAAAAGTGGTAGTAATGCCTAATCTTGGCAAGGTTACATTTAATAAATTAAACGTTCCTCCATATAAACTACTAGAAGCTACAATATGATCTCCTGCTTTTAATAAAGTTAACAAACCTGTAGCAATTGCGGCAGTACCAGAAGCGAAAACAACAGCACCCACACCGCCTTCAACAGCCGCTAAGCGATCCTGTAAAATTTGATTTGTTGGGTTATTTAAACGGGTGTAGATGAACCCTAATTCTCCTAATGAGAATAATTTTGCAGCATGGTCCGTATCTCTAAAAACGTATGATGATGTTTGATAGATGGGCACTGCTCTTGTTCCTCCCGTTTGCGTAGTATCATGCCCTGCATGTAAAGCGTTTGTTGCTAATTTTTGAGTACTCATGATTTTTTTGTTTTTTAAATTAATACTAAAATAAAAAGCCAAACTCTAACATCAGACCTGTAGTCTAGCTAGGTAAAAATCAAAAAGTTATTAAGAAGAAATATTCAATTACTAGGATAGCAATTAATTTTTTCGTTATCTGCCGCCAATGCATGATGCAATTTTTGGTAGAATTTAGCACCTTCATTGTTCTTAAAAAGAACAAAGGGTTGCTAAGGTTTCAAAGGGTCTATTCCCTCCACCTTTCTTGATAACTATTCAATACGTGTTTGAACTTGTGCGGTGCAAATATAACATCGGAAGTTTTTAAAATCCTAATTATTCACCAATAATTATAAAAAGATACTTTTTTGTTAAGATTTTGGCGGTCTACTCTAATTATTTAAACCAGACCGCTAAAACCATTAAATATTTATATACCGAATGTAGTTTTCACTTGCTCTAGAGCATCTAACTTCTCCCAAGTAAACAATTCTACTTCTTTTTCTACTTTACCGTTATAAGGAGATTCAAAAGTTTTTGTTACTGTTATTGGCTCTTTACCCATGTGACCGTAAGCAGCTGTTTCCAAATAAATAGGATTACGCAATTTTAAACGCTCTTCTATGGCAAACGGACGCATATCAAATAACTCAGCTACTTTTCTTGCAATCTGCCCATCGTTTAAATTCACCTTAGCAGTACCATACGTATCTACATAAATAGAGGTTGGTTCTACCACTCCAATAGCATAACTTACCTGTACTAAAATCTCATCAGCCACTCCCGCAGCTACTAAATTTTTCGCAGCATGACGCGCAGCATAGGCTGCACTTCTATCTACTTTACTAGGATCTTTACCACTAAATGCACCTCCACCGTGAGCACCTTTACCACCGTACGTATCTACAATAATCTTACGACCTGTTAATCCCGTATCTCCATGAGGACCACCGATAACAAATTTTCCTGTTGGGTTAATATGGTAGGTAATAGCATCATCAAATAACGTCTGAATATGTACTGGTAATTGTTCCTTTACTTTCGGAATTAAGATAGAAATAATATCTGATTTAATTTTCGCCAACATTTTTTCATCATCAGCATCAAAAGCATCATGTTGAGTAGAAACTACAATAGTATCTATACGTTGAGGTACATTTTCATCACTATACTCTATTGTTACCTGCGCCTTAGCATCTGGTCTTAAATAAGAAATTTCTTTACCTTCTCTTCTTAAATCTGCTAAGATCTGTAATATTTTATGCGAAATATCTAAAGCCAAAGGCATGTAGTTTTCCGTTTCTTTAGTAGCGTAGCCAAACATCATTCCTTGATCTCCTGCACCTTGCTCTTCTTTAGAACCGCGATCTACACCTTGACTAATATCTTTAGACTGCTCATGTATTAAGGAGATAACACCACATGAATCTCCGCTAAACTGATATTCTCCTTTAGTATACCCAATTTTATTAATAACATCTCTTGCTATTTGTTGAACATCTAAATAGGTATCACTCTTAACTTCACCTGCCAATACTACTTGACCTGTAGTTACTAATGTCTCGCATGCTACTTTGCTTTCTGGATCAAAAGCCAAAAAATTATCTAAAAGCGCATCACTTATTTGGTCTGCTACTTTATCTGGGTGTCCTTCACTAACAGATTCTGATGTGAATAAATAAGCCATAAATGGTTTTATTTTCTAGAATAGACTTGACAGAAAGGTTAAAAGAAGTTTATGAACCGAAAAAGGAATTTCGGTCATAACTGCTTTAGCATTTTTCTTGTGCTAAATATAATTTAGCAGCTGAGGTTGCAATCAGTCAAATCCGTCCTCAATTAATAATAGCACAAAAGTAAAATAAAAGATGGAGTCTGAAAAATGCTTTAACAACAATTTGCAGATTTATAAATCATATTTAATTTTAAACATCACATATCGTGGTTGTACCACATACGATGAGGTTCTATAAAAGAGCTCATTAAAACTATCTTGATTGAGTTCTGTATTGTTCAATAAATTGGTTACTTCTACACTATACTCCCACTTACTATCCTCTTTTTGATAAGATAAACTGGTATCTAAATTACCATACTCATTATCAATAGTATTTGCTTTATCTCTGTAATGGTAGTAATCTAAATCTGCTAGAAAAATAAAACTTTTTAGAAAAGCCGCATCAACTTTTAGAAATGGTGTGTCTGTATAATACGTAGATGAATTTCCTCCGTTATCATAATTATTAAGGGCATAGTTATAACCCACCTCTACATTTGGGGCATCTCTAAAGCTTGTGGCTAAGGATGCTCTATAGCTTTGTGTCAAAGACTCTGACGTACTAGGGCTACCATTAACAATATTATTTAAATTAGAATAGGAAAGCGATCCTCTGGAACTCACCTTTATCTTACCAAATGTTCTTTGAAAATTAGCAGACCCTGACAACACTTCATCTTCCAAATTAGAATTGATGGTTGAACTTACTTGATTAATGCCAACGATAGCACTATTATTTTTAAAAGCATCTACACGTTTACTATAATTAACAGTAGCGAAAATGTTTTGCATGTTAAACATGCTAAAGCTGAAAAAATTAAGTGATAAATTATGAAACAAAGCACTTTCTAAATCACGATTTCCTTGATACATGGAATTGTAATTACTAAAAATATAGGCTCTAGAAAATTTATCTATATCTGAAAACTGTCGGTTAACCGTATAATTAAACCGAATACTCTCTGACTGCTTTAATTGAAGATTTACAAAAAGATCGGGAACTACATTGAATAAATCATCTGTAACCGATGTAGCTAATTGTGTGTTTTTCGCCGTATAATCATGTACTTTAAAACCTGGATTAAATGTAAATTTCCCGACGATTAATTTATAATGAAATCCAACAAAAATATCAGAAAACTTATATTCCACATCATTAACTAAATCATCCTCTGCAAATGCTAAGGTTGACTCGTTATCTAAAATTTGAAAGATATTTGAATTAAATTTCTGACTACTTTGCGTGGTTCCTAGCGTAAAATTGATATTACTTTTTGCTCCCGTAATAAAATAGTAATCGGTTTTAAAATCAAACTTATTCGTTTTTATTTTTCGATCTTGATTGATATTATAATTCGCTTGTTCTTCATTCAAAGGAAGAATACTTTCAAAAGGTTGTATTTCTCTGATTGCATTATAAAACGGATCCTCATTTTGGATTAGATACTGAGCCTCAACCGCCAATATGTTTTTTTCATCTATCGTGTAATATACATTAGCATTTTGATTAAGACTAGAAGGAGTTTGCTGTTTGTTTTCAAAAATTTGATCTGTAACGTCTGCTACAGACAAAATTCCTACATCCTCATTCTCGTCAGAAAATTTTGCAAGAGCATCATATTCCACCTGTACATTTGTATTTGGCTTGTAAGCAGCACTTAGCTTTAACAACCCTAAATTAGATGTTTGTTCTGTTCCTGTTGTAGTTACCTCTTGCTGATTGCTACTAATATACGTTCGCGTGGCCACCGTCTGTAAGTCTGTATTCGCATAAGAATAAATTGCGAATCCACTTAAATCTAGTTTTTCTGTTGGGGCATAACTAAAATTAACCGCTCCAAATCTTGTTTCTATTTCTTTAGCACGGTTGTTTTGAAGCTGAGACAAACCCAAACCGCCATCACCAACGTTAAAACTAGTGCCTGTATTTCCTGTTCTACTTCTAAAACCACCTGTGAAATTTCTGTAATCTCTAGAGGTAAATGGCAATTGCCCAATATTATTAAGATCTGTTAAAATATTGATACTGTACTTAGGGCTGTAAAAAAATAGTTTAGGATGCGCTAGATACCTACTATCTAATCCTAAACCAGCCGTAATTTCTCCAAACCAAAACTTCTCTTTTCCTGATTTTAATTTAATATTTAAAGCTACATTATCTTGATTATTTGTTACGCCTTTTAGTTGTGACACCTCACTATAATTTCTAAGTACTTCTATTTTATCCAAAGCATTTGCAGGAATATTTTTTGCTGCTAGTTTAGAATCTCCATCAAAAAAATCTTTTCCATCGACCATTACCTTTGTAACGGTCTTTCCTTCTACTTCTATTTCACCATCATCATTTATTTCTACTCCGGGCAACTTACTTAGTACATCTTCTAATTTCTTTTCCGTTCCTGTTACGAAAGAGTCCGTGTTATACACAATAGTATCCCCTTTCACTACCACAGGCATCTCATAAACTACCTCAACCTCATCCAAGCTCTGTGCTTGCTCTGCCAATATTACATCGCGTTGTAGGTCTTCTTCTAGGGTTTTAATCAATAGTTCTTTAGGTTGAAAACCGATATAGCTGAATTTTAAGCTATAAGTACTGTTTTGGTTCACGCTTACCTTGTACTTTCCATTAGGATCTGTAATTCCAAAACCATCCAAACTTTTTGTCTCTTGATTTACAGCCACTACATTTGCCATTTCTAAAGGGCTTCCTAGCGAATCTTTTAATACTCCCGTAATGGTGATTTTCTGAGCACTAGCAACATTCACCAAAGCAATTAAGCCGATAAGCACCAGTACTTGCTTTTTTCTAAATAGATATCTCATTAGTTTCTTCCTCTATTTGAGTTACCACCTGGACCTCTATTACCACCTCTAAAGCGCTCTGACATTTCTTCCATCTTAGTCAAAAGCGTTTCATTATATTCTTGCTGCGATATGACCTTTCCTTTTGCAGGAGCTTTTATCTCTACCTTTTCATCTGCATTTAAAACAATCTTAGTACAAAGCAATACGGTATTCCCTGCGTTAACTTCTAATATTAAACCTGGTAAGCCCCAGTATTCTCCTGGTCCTTGACTTACAGGAATTTCAGGAGTAAACCATGCTGTAATTTCAATTTCTTTTACCGCTTCTGTTTCTTTAAAAATACGCGTCTTATTTTGCGTAGTATCCTTTTTGGCAGTATTCTCGTTTCTTCTTTCTTGATCTCTTTTTCTTCTTAAAGTTTGAAAATCTGTAGAATCAATCGCTTGTATAGCTGTTGCCTTATAGCACGTGTAATTGCCTATTTTTTTTGTTTCAGAACCCATCGTCCAATTTAATTGCTTCAGGTCATCTTTGATTAAGAATACTTTACCAAACATTTCTGATTCTTTAGCATAATTTTGGTCTTTAATATTCTTATACAATTTACCACCAGAAAAATCTCCAAATCTAAATCTACCTCTGCCTCCATTTTCTCTTCCTGGAGTTTCTAGCTTTTCTTCCTCCTCATATATCGCCGCTGTTTTATCAAACGTCAGTATAAATGTTTTTTCTGACTGTTCCTTTAAGCGCTCTGTAATTCTTTTTTTCTGTTCTTCTGACATTTCACGACCACCAAAATTAAAGTCGGCCACAGATGTTTTAGAATGATAGATTGCCTTTCCCTGAAAGTCTTGAGCTTGTAGAATTGAAAAATGAAGAAGACAAATGGTGATAAATAGTAGAAATTTTTTCATGATCTTTATAGGTTATTGTTCTTCTGTGACTAAAAAAAATAGAAAAGGTTTAAAACTAAGGTGATAAATAATTTTTTATGCATTATTTCTAATTGATCATAGCCATAAAAAACATTCGTGCATTTCAGCAACTATTTTTTCTACTACCCAAGAATCGTTGTATATTGTGTGCCCCTTTGGGAAAGTACAAAGTGAGGTATTAAATCTAATTTAAAACTAAAAGTGCCACGAGTATACATTAGTATTTTAAATAGTAAGAATCCAACGCTTATAAATAAAACCATTAAGAAGACGAATTATGCATGTTGCAATTGCAGGAAATATTGGCGCAGGAAAAACAACCTTAACCAAATTACTTTCAAAACATTTTAACTGGGAGCCACATTTTGAAGATGTTGTAGATAACCCTTATTTAGATGATTTTTACAATCAAATGGAGCGTTGGAGTTTTAACCTTCAAATTTATTTTTTAAATAGTAGGTTTCGCCAGATTTTAGAAATAAGAGAAACGGGGAAAAATATCATCCAAGATCGCACCATATACGAAGATGCTTATATTTTTGCACCAAACCTTCATGCGATGGGTTTGATGACGAACAGAGATTTTAGTAATTACTCTAGCTTATTTGAGCTAATGGAAAAATTAGTTCAACCGCCAGATTTATTAATCTATTTACGAAGTTCTATTCCCAACTTAGTAAGTCAGATTCATAAACGTGGACGCGATTATGAAAATACGATTTCTATAGATTATTTAAGCAGACTTAATGAACGTTATGAAGCGTGGAGTCAGAGCTATGAAAAAGGGAAACTCTTAATTATTGATGTTGACCATTTAGACTTTGTAGATAATCCTGAGGATTTGGGCACTATAATAAATAGAATTGATGCGGAGATAAATGGCTTGTTTTAAGTATCTATCTTACATTTACAAATGGGGTTCGTATTTTATATGAATCCCATTTTTTTTGCGTGTGCCACTGCTTGATCGCTATTCTCTACAAATAAAACAGGTGTTGTTTTATAATCATCAAATAGGCTTTTTACCCGAATCATTCTCTTTTTATGATTTACACTTCTTAGGTAGATTGCCAAAATTCTGTCTGGAAATTGTTCTGCTATTTCCTTATAAATATCTGCGTCACGCTCGCCACTATCTCCAATTAAAATTATGGGTAACGCTGGGTACGTTTTTAAAATACCAAGAATCTCAATTTGCTTTTGTGGTTTATGCCCGTCTCTTTTCCTTTTAAAAAAAGAATTAAAACTACGAAGTAAAATAGGTCCTTTAGGGAAATTATTCTGCTTTAGAAACAGTTCTAAATAACGGTATAAATTCCAAGGGCTATGACTCACATAAAATATTGGATTAGAATTCTCTCCTGATGTTCCCCGATGTAATTGGTTATAAAAATCTGGAGCTCCAGTAAGCGGCAAACGATTTTTTACAGTTTTAAAAACAGTATTAAACAATACGCGCCATTTTAATGTAGAGACTACACCCGTATGCAAAATAGTATCATCAATATCTGTAATCACCCCAAAAACAGCCTTCTTAGATGGGATTAGAATTTTACCAGGAAATCTATTTTCATGGGTAATCTTTCGTTTAATATTTGGATTTGAGTAAGAGACTTCAAAGTTCACCCAGTCTTCTTCGTTGGCTAATTTCTGCAAATCATGAACAGCCGTTTCCATTTTAAAATATCCATGATTATCGGTTGATGTTTGCAAAACTTGGCCGTTTGGCAAAGTAATATCTATGTTGGTATGCTTTACTTCATCTGTTTCTAACCGTTTCCATGTATTCAACATCAAATTAAACCAGCCTTTATCATCTAAGTTAATAGACTCATCTTCAAGCGCTCTTCCCCTTAAATAGAAATGAGAATTGGTGCCATAAGCATCAAATGTAATTATTTGTAAAGGATCTTTTTTAAATAACATCACACTAAAATAATACAAAAAAACCTGCTAATAATAGTTATTAGCAGGTTTAAAAATAAAAAAAATAAATCTATTTTCTAAGGGTCACTTTTTCAATCTCAACTTCTATTTGAGAATCATTAGATATAACGCTAGTCTCCTTAAAAGCTTCAACTTGCGCTTTTACTTCTTCTGGCGTTCCACTAAATATCTTTTCATCTGTTTTAGGCACTCCATTAACGATAGTGGCGTATGCTATTTTTGCTTCTGCTAGATCTGTATTATCTGTATTTACCTCTATATTTATTACTTCTTCAACCTTTGTAACACCTTCTTCTGCATGCCCACCTAATATCGGAGCAATTACTAAACCTATCAAACAAGTAAGTTTAATTAGAATATTCATAGAAGGACCAGAAGTATCTTTAAATGGATCACCAACAGTATCTCCAGTAACAGCCGCCTTATGCGCCTCACTACCTTTAAATGTCATTTCTCCATTAATCTCTACACCCGCTTCAAAGGATTTTTTAGCATTATCCCAAGCACCACCAGCATTGTTCTGGAAGATTGCCCATAATACACCAGAAACAGTAACACCTGCCATATAACCACCAAGCATTTCTGCTATCGCTAAATTATTCATCCCAAAGATCATTGGAATAAAAGCTATTGCTAGTGGAAAACCAATGGTTAACAATCCTGGTAGCATCATTTCTTTTAAAGATGCTTTTGTAGAAATAGCCACACATTTATCATATCCCGGCTTTCCGGTGCCTTCCATAATTCCTGGTATATCTCTAAACTGTCTACGTACTTCTTGCACCATTTCCATAGCAGCTTTACCTACTGCGTTCATAGCTAAAGCAGAAAAAACAACAGGCACCATACCTCCAACAAATAACATGGCTAAAACTGGTGCCTTAAATATATTAATACCGTCTATACCCGTAAACGTAACGTAGGCCGCAAAAAGAGCTAATGATGTTAAAGCCGCAGAAGCAATTGCAAATCCTTTACCGGTTGCTGCTGTTGTATTCCCTACGGAATCTAAAATATCTGTGCGCTCTCTAACGATTGGTTCTTGCTCACTCATCTCCGCAATACCTCCTGCATTATCAGCTATTGGACCAAAAGCATCAATAGCTAATTGCATTGCTGTAGTTGCCATCATCGCAGAAGCTGCTAATGATACCCCATAAAAACCAGCAAAAGCGTACGATGCCCATATAGCTCCTGCGAATAGTAATACGGAAGGAAACGTAGAAATCATACCCGTAGCTAAACCCGCAATGATATTTGTACCTGCCCCTGTACTTGACTGCTGTACAATTTTTAATATTGGTTTTTTACCTAGACCTGTATAGTATTCTGTAACCGAAGAAATCACGGCTCCTACCACTAAGCCAACTAATGTAGCATAAAACACACGCATGGATGAAATATCCTGTAAGCCCTCACCAAAAAATTCCATTTTCATCGTTTCTGGCAACATCCAAGTAACCAAGCCAAAACAAGAAACTGCCACCAAAACTATAGCCGTCCAGTTCCCAATGTTTAAAGCTCCCATGACTTGAGACTCTTTAGCGTCATCATTATTAATCTTCACCAACATGGTACCTATAATCGAAATAATAATACCTACACCTGCAATTGCCATAGGTAGCAAAATGGGACCGATACCTCCAAAACCATCTGGAATAAATCCGCCCATATCTTTAATCACATAGTTACCTAAAACCATAGCTGCTAATACGGTGGCCACATATGAACCAAACAAATCTGCCCCCATACCTGCTACATCACCTACATTATCTCCAACGTTATCTGCTATAGTTGCAGGATTACGGGGATCATCTTCCGGGATACCTGCTTCTACTTTACCTACTAAATCTGCTCCTACATCTGCCGCTTTCGTATAAATACCACCACCTACACGTGCAAAGAGTGCAATAGATTCTGCACCCAATGAAAAACCTGCCAAGGTTTCTAAAACGATAGTCATATCCATCGTATTGGTCCAAACACCTCCCATAAAATAATGGAAAAAGAAAATAAAGAATGCGGTTAAACCTAATACAGCTAAACCAGCAACCCCAAGACCCATTACAGTACCACCACCAAAAGAGATTTTCAAAGCATTTGGCAAACTCGTTTTTGCAGCTTGTGTTGTTCTTACATTTGTTTTAGTCGCTATTTTCATTCCTATATTCCCTGCAAAAGCAGAAAAGATAGCACCAAAAATAAATGCAATAACAATTAACCAGTGTGTGGTTGGCACTACAAAAGATACAATAGCAAGCAACACACTAACGACTACTACGAAAATTGCTAAAAGCTTATATTCCGCATTTAGAAATGCAAGTGCACCTTCATAGATGTGATCTGAAATTTCTTTCATTTTACCATCTCCTGCATCTTGCTTAAGTACCCATGATTTCTTAATAACCATGTAAAGTAAACCTAAAAGTGCCATCACTATAGGCATATAGATAATCATTGATTTCATAAATTAGTCCGTTAATTATTAATTATTTCTCAAAAAAACGCATAAAATTTAAACATAACAAAAAAAGTCATGCTTTTTAATAGCATGACTTTTTTTATTCTGATATTTTTGATATTATATGGTAAAAGTGCGTTTCTTTTTATGGTCACTTTCTTCGTAACGCTGCACACATTGCTCGTAAATTTCAAGAGCTTCTTTAGCATCTCCCCATCCACCAACATCTACTTTTTTCTTTTCTAAATCTTTATAGACTCTAAAGAAATGTTCTATCTCTTTTAATCTATGTGGATTAAGATCACTGATATCATGATTACTACTCCATATAGGATCTGAAACAGGAACACAGATAATTTTTTCATCTGGCCCTTTTTCATCTGTCATATGGAAAACACCAATAGGTCTAACTTCCATAACCACCATTGGATAAGTTGGCTGATGTCCTAAAACTAATACATCTAATGGATCACTATCTAAAGCAAGTGTTTCTGGAATAAATCCATAATCACCAGGATACATCATCGATGAAAAAAGCATTCTATCAAATCTAATTTTGTGTAATGTAAAGTCGTACTCGTATTTATTTCTACTTCCTTTTGGAATTTCGATTAGAACATCGAAAGTTATTTCTAATTTTTCGCTCATAATAATACTGTAATTTGTACACAAAGATACTTGAATAATTTATTTTACCTCTGTAAATGGTTTAAATATCTAAGGATTTAACAAGCAATTTCAAGTATAATCTTACGAAAACGGTGTAGTAAATTTAACAGTTTCCTATTAAAAATTAAATCCAAAGGACCCCGTAACACTAAATGGTCTTGCTTCTGGACTCTCTAAATAATTTCCTCTAAAATTAAAATCGATTCTTAAAATCTTAAATATATTCCCTACTCCAAACGAATATTCCCAGTAAATAGTATCATTTGGTGCTTGTAAAGGAATATTTGTAGGACTATTTAATAAGATGTTCTCATTAGAAAGATCTCCCCATACACCTCTTAGCCCAACAATTTCTCTAAGATTCCATTTTTTTAATATGGGAATTCTAGAAAATAAGCGGCCATTAAAGTTCTGTTCTAAATGAACGGAAGCATACGTATCTGTGACAAACTCATAAAAATCTAAATTAGGAAACGTACCATAGATAGAAAATAAGGTTTGGTTTCCAGGAATGACATTTAATAAGCCTAAAGGTACATCACCAAAAGTTTTACCTAACTCTACTGTACTTAACAATCTACCAAATCCTCCAATTTGCCAAGGCTGCGTATATGAAAATTGAATTTTCTCGTAATTAAAATCGCTTTCTAAAAAGTCTTTTACCCCTTTGGTATACGTCAAAAATAAAGTGCTGTAATTATCATTGATATTTCTGCGCTCTACGCCATATCCAATGGTTCTTTTTCCTGGCGTGTAAATTAGGGTTGTATTAAAATCAAACTGTTTTAACTCCGAAGAAATTCCTGTAGGAGCTTCTGGATCCAAATAATCTAAACTAAATGCATCTGGTAATGCTGAGCTTAAGGTACGCAAGGAGCCACCTACTCTAAATATAAAATTATGCAAGGGTTCTGCCTCTACCTGAAATGTAGATAAGTTTATATTGGTCAAACGGTCATTAGAGCCTACAGAAAACAACGACGATGAAGCCGCACTTCTACCCAAAACGTCGGTGGTGGCCGTAAGACTTAAGCCCAACTGCTCAATATCTCTCCGGTTACCTCCTGATATTATTAAACGTGATTTTTTATCCAATAAAAACTTCCCAGAAATACCATGTTTAAATTTATGATCATCAAAACCATATGCTGTATACGCCTCTATTCGCCATGGATCATTTTGCCCAAAATATGTTCGGGCACCTGCTCTCACCCGAATTCCTTCTGCGTCATTAAAACCAAATGTACTGTAGACATCACCGATATCTAAATTCCATTTATCAATCTCCACATATCCAGAACCTAAGATACTGGCAATATTGTAAAAACTCTTAAATTTAGGAACCGTCTTAAGGGTATCTAACAACTTATAAACCCCCGCTTCATCCTTATTGAGCGCTTCCAACCTATTATTTTGCCAAAAGGTAGTATCTCGTTCTACAATTCCTGAATTAAATTGATTGGATAAATTTTTATAAAACTTAGGGTCTTTATATTGATCAAAAACGTAATTATTATAGACGGTAGTACGCTTACCATACACCCCCTTGGACTCCTCCTTTTTACTCAAGCTAAAATCACTCAGCATGTAATCTCTTTTCAAAAGAAAAACAGAATCATTCACCACTTCAAAATCTTGTTCTATATAAATTTCTTTGACCCAATTTATATTTGCGCTTTTTGTAACCTCAAGGTTTATTTTTTTGATGGCGTAGGTAGAATCGTTCACCCAGAAATTACCTTTAAAAGTAAGCTCGTTTTTTCGTCTAGGGTAATAAATAATATTATAGCACCATTTATTATCAATAAAACTACTATCTGCTAAAACGTAATTATAGACATCTACCCCGGTCTTAGAGAGCGGACTCGTAAAACTCTTGTCAAAAAATTTCAAGTAATTATTATAAATATCGTAATCTGAATACAAATCCTCTACAAAGGCCGTTAATGCTTGATTGTTACTGAAACCTGAGTTTTTAGTCCCTAACAACTCTTCTTTCTCTTCTCCTTTTAAATTATCACCATACACCTTAGAAAAGGTTTCATTCAAAAAGATAGGCAGGTAAGTTTTACCCGTAATTCTTGAGGTATCAAGATCTTGAAAAACAAATTCTAGGCCTTTAAAAATTTTACTTTTTATAAGAGCACTATCAATTGTATTTAAATCAAACTCTACTTTCTCGTATTTATCGTAATTATATTGCTTATAATGTTTTACCCCATTACTGCGTTTCCGCTCCCAAATTTTACGAAGTATATCTATAGCTGGATTGTTCTTTTTAGATTGTTTACCAAAATAAACTACCACTTCTTTTAATTGCTCACCACCTTCAGCCAATACTACCTTCATTTGGTAAGTAACTTTACTATCTAAAGTGATATCCTTGGTTTCGTAACCTACAAAAGACACTTGAAGTGTCTCATAAGTGTTATCAGATTCCATATAAAAAACACCGTCATCATTGGTGATGGTACCCTCTGAAGATCCTTTGAAAATTATATTTGCAAAAGCTACAGGGATCCCTGCCTCATCTATAACTACGCCACTAACTTTTGTTTGTGATAGTAGTGAGAATGAATATAGCGTGAATAAGAATAAAAGTATTTTTTTCATTGAAAGATGGGGTTCTACAATTACACTAGCTTTTATTTTAAAAAACCAAAAAAGCTTTACCGACCAGGTTAGTCAGTAAAGCTACTTTAATCTTACAAAAGGTATTTTATTTATATAATACTTTCTTAACAGAATTTATTACATCTTTATAATCAGGCAACCATTCCGCCAATAAAACAGGAGAATAAGGTGCTGGCGTATCCGCCGTATTTATTTTTTCAATTGGTGCATCTAAAAAGTCAAATGCATTAGATTGAATATGGTAGATAATTTCTGATGCAACATTACCATAAGGCCATGCTTCTTCAAGAATTACCACTCTATTTGTTTTCTTTACAGATTTAAGAATTGCTTCATAATCCAAAGGCTTAACAGTACGTAAGTCAATAATCTCACAACTAATACCTTCTTTTTCTAGCTCGTCTGCAGCTTTGTAAGCTTCTTTGATGATTTTACCAAAAGAGATAATAGTAACATCCGTTCCTTCTCTTTTAATATCCGCAACACCTAAAGGAATTAAATATTCTCCTTCTGGTACTTCAGCCTTATCGCCATACATTTGTTCCGATTCCATAAATATAACTGGATCGTTATCGCGTATAGCAGCTTTTAATAATCCTTTAGCATCAGCTGGGTTCGAAGGAACCACCACTTTTAAACCAGGACAATTTGCAAACCAGCTTTCAAAAGCTTGAGAGTGCGTTGCTCCTAATTGACCTGCAGAACCTGTAGGACCTCTAAAAACGATAGGACAATTAAACTGCCCACCAGACATTTGACGAATTTTCGCAGCATTGTTTATGATCTGATCAATCCCTACCAACGCAAAGTTGAAGGTCATGAACTCTATAATAGGTCTGTTCCCATTCATAGCAGAACCAACTCCAATTCCCGCAAAACCAAGTTCAGATATAGGTGTATCAATTACACGGTCTGCACCAAATTCATCAAGCATTCCTTTTGAGGCTTTGTAAGCTCCGTTATATTCAGCGACTTCCTCACCCATTAAATAGATAGATTCATCTCTTCTCATTTCTTCGGACATTGCCTCACAAATAGCTTCTCTAAATTGTATTGTTTTCATTAAAACGGCGTTTCTTTATAATTGTATTCCCAAAAGGATAGCAAAAATAGGAAAATATATGTCATAATAAACGTTGTATTTCGCAAAAAAAGTTATAAAATTTACTATGCATGCATAGTAAATTTGAAAAATATTGGCTATCTTAGCAGTCTTTAGAAACATAAAATTCCATAAATAATGAAAATATTAGTTTGTATAAGTAATGTTCCAGACACTACGTCTAAAATAAACTTTACGGATAATGATACAAAGTTTGACACTGCTGGTGTTCAATTTGTTATTAACCCTAATGATGAATTTGGCCTAACTAGAGCCATGTGGTTTAAAGAAAAACAAAGTGCAACAGTTCATATCGCTACCGTAGGTGAAGCAAGTGTAGAACCAACCATGCGTAAAGCTCTTGCTATTGGCGCAGATGAAGCTATCCGTGTAAACGCAGTACCTACAGACGGTTTTTTTGTAGCACAGCAATTAGCGAACATCGCTAAAGAAGGTGCCTATGATTTAATAATTGCGGGAAGAGAATCTATTGATTATAATGGAGGTATGGTTCCTGGAATCATGGCCAGCCTTTTAGATATCAACTTTGTGAACACTTGTATAAGCTTAGATGTTGATGGAACAAGTGCTACGGCATTACGTGAAATTGATGGAGGAAAAGAAAAAATAGCAACAAGCTTGCCTTTAATTATTGGTGGTCAAAAAGGTCTTGTAGAAGAGAGCGATTTAAGAATTCCTAATATGAGAGGAATCATGATGGCGCGTCAGAAAAAATTAACAGTAGTAGAACCTATTGATGCATTAAACGCTACTCAAGACACAAAATTCACGAAGCCTGCTGCTAAAGGAGCTGTAAAATTAGCTTCTTCTGTAGATGAATTGGTTACCCTCTTGCATAACGAAGCAAAAGTAATCTAACCAATAGTTCTTTTTTTAAGTCTAAACTAGTCTCCCTTCTAGGGAATAAAAAAATAATATTATTATGTCAGTATTAGTATATACAGAATCTGAAAACGGAAAGTTTAAGAAAAATGCTTTTGAAGTAGCTTCTTATGCTGCCGAAATTGCAAAACAAATGGGAACTACTGCTACAGCAGTTTCTTTCAACGCTACTGAAAATGAAAGCTTAGGTACCTATGGTATCTCAAAAGTATTAAACATTAGCAATGACACTCTAAAAACATTCAACGCAAAAGCATATGCAACCAGCATTCATCAAGCCGTTGAAAAAGAAGGCGCTAAAGTTATTATTTTAAGCTCAAGCACCGATACTAAATATTTAGCTCCCCTATTAGCTGGATATTTAAAAGCAGGTTACGTTCCTAATGTCGTAGCAGCGCCAGAAAGCACTTCGCCATTGACCGTAAAAAGAACGGCTTTTAGTAACAAGGGATTCGCTTTTTCTGAAATAAGCACCAACGTTAAAATTATAGGTGTTTCTAACAACTCTTTTGGCATTCATGAGAATGGCACTACAGCAGCTGTAGAAGCTTTTGATGCTTCTGTAAGTGATGCTGATTTTGCTACAAAGTCTGTAGAAATTGATAAAGTAGTTGGAAAAGCAACGATAGCAGATGCAGACATCGTAGTTTCTGCAGGTAGAGGAATGAAGGGTCCAGAAAACTGGGGAATGATAGAAGAGTTAGCAGATGTACTTGGTGCAGCTACCGCTTGTTCTAAACCAGTATCTGATTTAGGATGGAGACCTCATGGAGAGCATGTGGGTCAAACAGGTAAACCGGTAGCGAGTAATTTATACATTGCTATTGGTATTTCTGGAGCTATACAGCATTTAGCCGGAGTAAGCTCTTCTAAAGTAAAAGTGGTGATTAATTCTGATCCAGAAGCACCGTTTTTTAAGGCAGCAGATTACGGTATTGTAGGCGATGCTTTTGAAGTTGTACCTCAGTTAATCGAAAAATTAAAAGAATTTAAAGCTCAAAACGCTTAATTTTTGTTAAATTGTGCCTCTTAAAAGGGCTGTTTAAATATATAGGTCTTGCCTTTTATTTAAACAGCCCTTAGCGTTTACATACTATTATATGAGCTTAGTTAGATTAAAAATAAAGGGGATATCTTATAGTCAGACGCAAAATGGTGCGTATGCCCTGATATTGAATGAAGTTGAAGGCGACCGAAAGTTGCCTATTGTAATTGGTGCATTTGAAGCTCAATCCATAGCTATTGCCTTAGAAAAAGAAATAAAACCTCCAAGACCTTTAACGCACGATCTTTTCAAAAACTTTGCAGATCGGTTTGATATCGTGGTAAAACAAGTGATCATACACAAACTTGTAGATGGTGTCTTCTATTCTAGCATAATTTGTGAACGCGATAAAATTGAAGAAATAATTGATGCTAGAACTAGTGATGCCATTGCATTAGCATTACGTTTTAATGCTCCAATTTTTACTTATAAAACCATTTTAGACAAAGCAGGTATCTTTTTAAAATTCTCAAGTAAGGATAAGGAAGATGAAACGGCTGATGACAGTATTATGGTCAATGAAATTTTACAAGAAGGCGAAACTGTAGAGATTACAGGATCTGCTTCTGATGGCTATTCTGAGCTTTCTATTGAAGAGCTCTACAAAGAATTAGAAAATGCAGTCACCAGTGAAAACTATGAGAAAGCTGCTAAATTAAGGGATGAAATTTCCAAACGCCAATAATTACTTTAATTTTATTTTGATGAAAAAAAGCCTTTGGTTAACGCTAATTATATTACTATTAGCCCTCCCTATATTTGCCCAAGACATTACTCCATTAGATACCATAACATCATCTATAGACACCAGTACTATAAATGATATTTCTCCTACCGCATTAAATACCCCAAGCATACGCCCTAATGAAGGGTTTACCCTGAATAGCCTTTTTAGAGGCTTATTAGGAATGGCTTCATTAATCTTAGTGTCATTTCTATTTAGCGCAAACAGAAAAGCGATTAACTGGAGGACAGTAGGTATCGGTTTAGGATTGCAAGTAATCATCGCAATTGGTGTATTAAAAGTTCCATTTATTCAATATATTTTTGATAAGATTGGCAAACTTTTTGTAAAAGTATTAGAATTTACTACGGCTGGTAGTAAATTTTTATTTGAAGGTCTTGTTGTTGATATGGATACCTTCGGATTCATATTTGCTTTTCAAGTACTACCGACTATTATCTTCTTTTCCGCATTAACGTCTGTGCTATTTTATTTAGGCATCATACAGAAAGTAGTAAAGGTTTTAGCTTGGTTGTTAACCAAAACCTTAGGTATTTCTGGAGCCGAAAGTTTAAGTGTTGCCGGAAACATATTTTTAGGACAAACAGAAGCTCCCTTGTTGATTAAGGCCTATTTAGAGAAAATGAATAAGTCCGAAATCTTATTAGTTATGATTGGTGGTATGGCAACCGTTGCCGGCGCTGTTTTAGCGGCATATATAGGGTTCTTAGGTGGAGATGACGAAATACTTCGCCTACAATTTGCTAAGCACCTTTTAGCAGCCTCTGTGATGGCAGCTCCTGGAGCAATTGTAATTTCTAAAATACTATATCCACAAACCGAAGTTGTCAATACAGATGTACATGTATCTACAGAAAAGATCGGATCTAACTTTTTAGATGCTATCGCTAACGGAACTACAGAAGGTTTAAAGCTTGCTGTTAACGTAGGGGCTATGCTTCTGGTTTTCGTTGCTTTTATTGCGATGATAAATTGGGTATTTGGCGAGCTTGGAGATTTCACTCACTTAAATAGTTGGATTGCCGCAAACTCTTCATACGAAAAGTTATCGCTTGAATCTATCTTAGGAACCATTTTTGCCCCATTAATGTGGCTTATAGGGATTGCGAAGGAAGATGTTATGCTCATGGGGCAACTGCTAGGCATAAAATTAGCCGCAAGTGAATTTATTGGATACATACAACTTGCCGACTTGAAAGATGCCGCAAATGGCATTCATTTCACCTATAACAAATCTGTAATTATGGCTACTTATATGCTTTGCGGATTTGCGAATTTTGCATCTATTGGAATTCAAATTGGAGGTATTGGCTCTCTAGCTCCAGGGCAACGTAAAACACTTTCAGAATTTGGACTTAAAGCAGTTCTAGGAGGATCTTTAGCTTCTTTACTTTCTGCAACTATTGCAGGGATGATTCTAGGATAATTTATTATCGATAAGCCATAAATTCTAAAAAACACTATCACATAAATTCTATTTATTTTTAAAATAGAATCACATTCCGTTTGATTTCTTATTTTTGATTTCAGATAAGCTTTCACAGCAATAACATAAGTTACCGTACTATTATGAAACAATATCACGATTTATTAAACCATGTATTAGAAACAGGAAATCAAAAAGGCGATCGTACAGGCACGGGAACCAAGAGTGTTTTTGGATATCAAATGCGTTTTAATTTAAGTGAAGGGTTTCCTATGGTAACCACCAAGAAACTACATTTAAAATCTATAATCTATGAATTGCTTTGGTTCTTAAAAGGAGATACCAACATTGATTATTTGAAAGAAAATGGGGTGCGTATTTGGAATGAATGGGCCGATGAAAAGGGCGATTTAGGTCCGGTTTACGGACACCAATGGCGTAATTGGAATAGCGAAGAAATAGATCAAATAAAGGAAGTGGTTGAAACCCTAAAGAATAATCCTAACAGTAGAAGGATGCTTATCTCTGCTTGGAACCCCAGCGTATTACCAGATACCACCAAATCCTTCTCTGAAAACGTTGCCAACGGAAAAGCTGCATTACCACCATGCCATGCGTTCTTCCAATTTTATGTTGCTGATGGTAAATTATCTTGTCAATTATACCAACGTAGTGCAGATATATTTTTAGGCGTTCCTTTCAATATTGCCTCTTATGCGTTATTTACCATGATGATGGCACAAGCCTGCGGTTATGAAGCAGGAGACTTCATCCACACCTTTGGTGATGCTCATATATACAACAACCACATGGATCAAGTTGCCCTGCAATTAAGTAGGGATCCAAAACCGTTACCAAAAATGGTTCTAAACCCAGAAGTGAAGAATATCTTTGATTTTAAATTTGAAGACTTTACCTTAGTAGATTATAATCCGCATCCACACATAAAAGGCGTGGTTGCTATATAACTACACCATGAAAAAAATCTATGTACTCGCTCTATTATTACTAGTTTTTCAACAGACAGCAAGAGCACAGCAAGAAATAAGCATCCAAGAAGTCGAAGAAGACAGAGGAATTCCGGAAATCCCCTTTATCATTTTAGACCAAGCCCCCATCTACCCCGGTTGCGAAGGTGAAGACATTACGGACAAAACAGCTTGTTTTCAGCAAAAATTATACGATCATATTAGCGCAAACTTCAGGTATCCCGAGGAAGCTAAAAAAGAAAACATTCAAGGGAGAGTATTTTGTAAATTCTTAATCGATGAAACAGGAAAAATAACGAACATAACTGTTAGAGGACCTCACGAGTTATTGGAAAATGAGGCTAGGAGAATCACGGAGTTAATCCCTAATATGCTAGCACCTGGTCAACATGGTGGTAAAATTGCTAGAACTCCATACTCACTTCCATTAACATTTAAACTCTAATATGAAAACCAATTTCTTCCGCATAGCCATAGCACTTATTTCTTTCAATGCACTATCACAAACTACTGATTATAATCCTTTTTTAGAAAACAACTTTGCAACCTTTAAAGATTGCAATGCACCAACTAGTAGTGCTGCAGAAGAATGTTTTAGAAAAATTTTAATTACAAACTTTGACGCTTCATTTAGTTATCAAGAAGAAAAGACAGAAACTAATACCAATGGAAGATCTGTTTATTTTAGTTTTAAAGTCGATTCTATTGGCGAAATACATAAGGTAGATTTCTATGACTCTGATGATGAAATAATCAGAGGGCCATTAGAAAGCTCCATAGCCCAATTACCAAAAATGCTACCCCCTACGGAAGATGGTATTGATGGCAACACCATCTTTATATTAGAATTAAAAATTATTCCGGAGGAAAGAACGCTATTTAAAGTTGTTGATATTAAAACTAGATTTGAAAAGCCAAAAACCAAGAGAAAAGAAAACTCAGAAACCTTTGAATTTAACGTCATAGATAAAGTTCCTGTATTTCCCGGTTGCGAAATAGAAATTGAGGAGCAACGAAAACAATGCTTTCAGCAAAAAATGATGAAACACATCATGCGGAATTTTAGGTATCCAGAATTTGCACAAGAAAAAGGAATACAAGGAAGAGTATCCGTTTTATTTTTTATAGACAAAGAAGGCAATATAACAGGTATAAAAACCAGAGGTTCTCATCCCGTAATGGAGTTAGAAGCAAGGAGAATAATCTCCAAACTACCTCAAATGGAGCCCGGAGAAGAAGACGGAAAGCCTGTGAAGGTCCCCTTCTCTCTCCCTATTACATTTAGACTCGAATAGCACACAAAAAAGCCGAAACAAATTTGTTTCGGCTTTTTTGTATAAAATAAAATGAGATAATTACAATTCTAAAACAGCATTCTCTGCTCCAGCAAAATCATTCCATTGGTACCGGTCTGCCTCTGCGTCATTCACATAAGTATCATCAATAAGGTACCTAAATTCATATGATGCTTCCTTCGGTAAATCCATAGTACCTTTAAAAGTACCATTCTTTAATTTTCTTAAAGTTCCTTTTTTAGGGTTCCAATTATTGAAATCTCCTACTACATAAACTTTAGAAGCTTCTTCTGCTGGCACTGTAAAAGTTACTTTACATACCGGCTTACTTTTTAAATACTGTTTTGTGATAGCCATAGCGTTTTCATTTAAGTTCTATACAAAGCAAATCAATATATAATTGATAAACAATAAGTTAACGACGATTTATCAAATTGGTAAATTTACATTTACAAAAAATTAGAATTCTCAATTAAATGTAGGAATTTTTTGTATTTACAAAGTCTTTACATCTGTTTTTTTATGACATTTATAACTTTCGAAACATTTTTTAATGTATTATAAAAATGAAAACTAAGTCGTATGCCCTCTCCACGTTGTGAGCAAATAATATCATTGTTAAGTAGTGCATCAAATAATTTCTGACTCCCTTTAATATTAAAGATGGTGCTATGGTTTCCTCTAGATACTACAATATCCTCTAATAAATTTAATTTAGTAAACTCTTGGAATGCAAATTCACTCAGCGCTTTATTTGTTTCCCCAATCGTTTTCATCCCTACCCGAGATAAAAAATCAAGTGAACATTTTAAACTTCCAAAACTTAAGGTATCCAAATGCCCTGGCTCAAAATGCTTAATAAAATCAATATGTTCAAATCCATCTACATCTCCATCGGCCGAGTTAAATCCAGTACTCTTTAATTTAAAAATACTTTTTACAGGGTCTTTGAAAAGCATAAATCCGTTTCCACTACCGGCCAGCAACCATTTATAAGCGCTTGCCCCCAATACATCAATAGCAGAATTATCAAAATCAAAATCTTCCGTACCACAGAATTGAGTTCCATCGGCAATAATTAATAATTCTGGAAATTCTTCTTTGAGTTTAGCAAGAAAATCCAAACTGATCTTAATCCCATTTACCCATTGCACAATACTAATTGCTAAAACGGTAATATTCTCTGATTTAATTTTATCTATAATTTTTTCCTCTAAATTTTCTTGAAGTACAGCCACATAGTGCACATCAAAACCACGGCTCATAAACGGCCATTTAAGAGACGGGTAGTCATCATCCAACAACAACACCTTATTGGAAACATCTAAGCCTTCTAAAAGCATATTCATTCCTAATGAGAAATTCTGAACCAAAGCTACATTCTCATTCTTACAATTGAAAAAAGTCCCCACAGTGGCTCTCACCTGTTCTATTAATTTTGCTGCCTTCAGCTTAAAATCACTCCCTCCTATTAAATAGTCTAAATCATGTTCTTGCCGCCAATCTAAAAGGCCGTCATACATAATTCCGTATGCAGCTGTATTTACATAAATAGATTGGTCTAAAATTGGAAACTCTTTAATTATCTTTTGCATGATGATCTCTTGAAATAGGATTATACTATCTTTGTTAGTAAAGATACTAATTGAGATGTTTTCAAAAGCTAAAAAAGATTCGGAAATAAATTTGGAACAGCATGAACTACTAGAACATGCACAAGTACGTATTAAGCAAAAGAAGCGCCTTTACGCGCATTTTATTATCTTTTTAGTAGGAAGTGTTTTTTTGGTATTAATCAATAAAATTCTAAAATACGGCGATACCTATAACTGGTTTATTTGGGCTATTACTTTTTGGGCCTTTCTATTTGTAATGCATCTTATCAATGTATTTGTCACCCAAAAATTTATGGGCGTAGATTGGGAACGTAGCCAACGAGAAAAATTAGTGAAAAAACAAAAACTTAGGATCTCAGAATTACAGAAAGAAATAGAAACCGATTTCCCTATTTCTCAAATTAATAAAAAAAAAGAAGATTGAAAACAGTTACACTCATAGCCGCTGCAGCTGAAAATAATGCCTTAGGAAAAGATAACGACTTACTATGGCATCTTCCTGACGATTTTAAAAGATTTAAAACTCTTACTACTGGTCATCCTATAGTAATGGGAAGAAAAACATTTGAGAGCTTCCCTAAACCACTACCCAACAGAACTCACATTATCATCACTAGGGACAAAAATTACAGTACGACATTTGAAAACTGCAAGATTGTGCACTCGTTAGATGATGCTCTAGCTGTTGCTGGTGAAATTGATGATAATATTTTTATTATAGGCGGAGGAGAAATATATGCTTTAGGCCTTGAGAAAGCAACACATATAGAACTCTCTAGAGTTCATGCCACTTTTGAAGCTGATGCATTTTTTCCGGATTTTGACAAAAATAACTGGGAATTGATCAAGGAAGTGCAACATGCTAAAGATGATAGGCACAAGTACGATTTTACGTACCTAACTTACCAATCAAAAATCTAAATACGCTACAGAAACTTCATATGCTGTTAAGAAATAATTTAACTCTTCAGCACTTTTGTTACTATAAAACTGATGACTTGATTTCTGCTTGTTGGCAGCCATTCCAAAATGCTCTAGAATACTCTTCGTCTGTTTTGCAACTGCCTCACCAGAATCTATAATAACCACTTTATCTGTTACAATCTCTTTAATTAATGGAATTAAATAAGGGTAATGCGTGCAACCTAAAACCAAATAATCTATTCCTTTTGCCATCATGGGATTTAAGTATTGCTCCAAAAGATTTTTAACCTCAGAACTTCCTATTTTACCCGCCTCAATTAAAGGCACTAAACCCTCTCCATCTTGTTCTATAATGGTTATGCCTTCAGAATATTTTTTTGAGGTGTTATTAAACAGTGCACTTGTTAGTGTACCCTTTGTTGCTAACACGCCAATGGTCTTAGAGATGCTATTTAAAGCTGCCGGTTTAATCGCAGGCTCTATTCCTATAAAAGGAACGTCGTAAGTCTCTCTGAGGTATGCTATAGCATTTGTGGTGGCTGTATTGCACGCTATAACAATAAGTTTACACCCCTGACCCAAAAGAAATTCTGTATTCTTAATACTCAACTGTAAAATATCATCAGCAGATTTCTCCCCGTAAGGTGCATTAGCGCTATCTGCTAAATATATCGTATGCTCATTTGGCAATAACTTGTGTAATTCCTTCCAAATAGAAGTACCACCAACTCCAGAATCAAAAATACCAATAGGCTGTAAACTCATAAGACAAATAAAAATAGAAATTAAAGTTACATTAAAAACATATTTAAAGAAAACTAGATACTATCTAAAAATAAAAAAGCCCACATAAAGTGGGCTTTTTGAGTATGTTAAATTCCTGTATTAGAAACCTAATTCCTTTTTTACTAATGCTAATAAATCTGTTCCTTTAGCAACGATAACACCGCTACCTTGAGAAGAATCTAAAACATAGTTTACCCCTTGTGCAGCGGCAACTTTCTCAATTGCTGCTTTAGCTTTATCTGAAATAGGACCTAATAAAGCAACTTGCTTATTCTGTAATTCCTGACTAGCTTTTTGTTGTGCACTCTGAATATTTTTTTGAGCTTCTTGTAACTCTAATGTTCTTTTCTGATTTTCTTCATCTGACTTACTTGGAGCCTCACTTTCGTACTGCTTAAATTTACTTTGAAGTGAAGTCATTGAACTTTGAATATCAGCACCGTAAGTTTGCTCTAATTTCTTTAGCTCAGCTTCAGCAGCTTTCATCTCTGGCATTGCAGACATTAACTCTGTTACGTTAATATGAGCCATTTTATTTTGTGCGTTTACAAAACTTGTAGCTGTTACAAATAAGACTACTGCTACTACTATTCCTTTTAAATGTTTCATGATTTTCAAATTACTTATTTTGAGTGTTAAATTAATGGTTTATTCCCGTACGGGCACTTTTTGAATTTAAAATTATTTAATTATTTTCTTTTTCTTCTGCTTCCTGAGCTGCCTTTTTCTTTGCCTCACGCTCTTCTAACAATTTCTTACGTCTAGCTTCATACGCTTTCTTGCGTTCTTCACGTAATTTTAACTGCTCTTCTCTTTTATCTGACGCTAACTTCTCTCTAGTCTCTTGCGCATCTAACGCTTGCTCTTTTCGCTCTTTTAACGCATCGCTCATTTCCCGCTCTACAGGCTCTTCATCACGCTTGTTCATTTTCTCACGAGCAGCACTTACTTTACGTGTTCTAGAAATTGCTTTTAATACTAAATCACTAATATCTAATCGCTTCTCTGCATACAACATAACAACATCAGCAGATTTATCAAAAATCATATCATAATTCTTACTCTGCCCAATTTTCTGTACTTCCGTAAATACTTGATCTTGTATTGGCTGTATTAAACGTTGTTTGGATAAAAACAAATCTCCTCCTGGCCCAAATCTATCTTGTTGGTAATCGAACATTTCTTTTTCTAGAAGACTAATCTCTTCTTCGCGCTCCTCAATAAGTTCTGCTGTTAACAATACCTTTTCTGCCATCAAATCTTTCTTCATTTGATCTACAGCGCTTTTCTCTTGTTCTATTTCTAGCTTCCATTTTTGAACCTTCGTATCGAGCTGATCGTTTGCCTCTCTATACTCTTCAACATTCTCTAAAATATACTCCATGTCTATATACGCTATTCTCACTCCACGGGTTTGAGAGAAGCCATTGATAGCTAATAGAATTGTACTGATAACTAAAAGAACCTTTGTTTTCATTTCGTTTACATTTACTATAATAGAAAATATCGTGCCAAAATAATTAAATTATTTAAGAATGTTATTAGATTCCACAATTTAACTGCAAAAAACAGTCTTTATCTCACCAATAACAAAAAAAACACGTATTACTATCAAAATTAATACTATTATTAATTAGGTTGATGGTAATACGTGTTTTTAATTATACAATTTTTTAAAACTGCTGACCTATAATAAAGTGAGTCTGCCAACCACTTGGCCCTACAGAACCAGGATTTAAATCGGTATCAAAACCGTATCCAAAGTCAATACCTAACAAACCAAAAGCAGGCATAAATATACGCAAACCAGCACCTACTGATCTTTTAATTTCAAAAGGGTTAAATTCTTTAAAACTAGAAAAAGCATTACCTCCTTCTGCGAACACAAGGCCATAAATAGAAGCAGATGGCTTAAGCGTTAAAGGATACCTCAATTCCATAGAGAACTTGTTATAGATAATACCACCAGCTTGCTCTGTTTGGCCTGTAAATTCATTAGTTACATAAGGTGTAATTGATTGATTCTCATACCCCCTAAGCTGAACATTTTCACGCCCATCTAGAGTAAAGTTCCCCATACCGTCTCCCCCTACAAAGAAACGTTCAAAAGGCACATCTCCCACTTTACTGTTGTAATTTCCTAGAAAACCAAACTCAGCGTTTGTTCTTAATACTAAAGACTTATTACTCACATTGCCAATTAAGGTAGTATACCAATCTCCTTTGAAATTTACTTTATAAAACTCTAACCACTTAAAGCGATCACGCTCAATACGCTCTATCTCCTCTGTTCTGGCAGCGTCAGATTCAGTACTTGCATAAACCGCAGCTTCATCTTCATTTAATTGACCATAATCCTTCCCGTTTAATAACGACCATGGAGGTGTAAACTTTGCTTTAATTTCAAAGTTAGATCCTGATGTTGGGAAAATTGGGTTTGTTCCTGCTGATCTTCTAGAAATTCCTAAGGTATATGCTAAAGAATTAACTTTACCATCGCCAAAATTGAAAAGTCCTAAATTATAATCTTGGAAATTATACAATTGATATCCTATAGAGTGTGATATGGTAAAGAAATCATCTGGCCATTGCACACGTTTTGCAATTCCTAAAGTTATACCCGTAATAGAGAATTGTTGATCTTTGTCTACATCAAAACTTCCGCTATTATTATAAGACGCTCTAAACTGTTGCGTTCTTGATAAAGACATGTTAAAACCAACTGGCTTTCTACCACCTAGCCAAGGCTCAGAAAAGTTTAAGCTGTATACTCTATATGTCTGACTTGCTTGCAAACGTAAGGCAAATGTTTGACCATCTCCCATAGGTACCGGCTTGTAAGCTTCGCCGTTAAATAAGTTTTTTATAGAGAAGTTACTAAAAGACAATCCTAAAGTACCGATGAAACCACCACCACCATAACCACCTTGCAACTCTATCTGACTTGAACCAGATTCTACCAAACTATAATTTAAATCTACCGTACCTGAGTTTGGATCTGGATTTAAAACATCTGGTTTCACATTTTCTGCATCGAAATATCCTAATGCACCAAGCTCACGAATACTTCTAATAATATCTGCTTTATTATATTTCTGACCTGGTCTTGTACGTAATTCACGATACACTACATGATCATTTGTTTTATCGTTACCATCTATAGTAACATGGTTTAGGAATGTTTCCTTACCCTCTATAATTCTAATTTCAAAATTAATAGTATCATTTGCAGCAGACATCTCTACAGGATTAATACTAGAAAACATATAGCCATTGTTTTGATATAAACTTGTAATATCATTTGGATCTGGCTTGGTATTATCAGCAATTCTCTCCTTAAGTAATACCCCATTATAGGTATCTCCTTTTTTAATCCCTAAAACAGAACTCAACTGTCTGTCTGTATAGACTGTATTTCCAACGAAATCTATTTCCCCAAAATAATATTTATCACCTTCTTCTACCTTAATAGTAATATCAATAAGGTCATCTCCGTTTTTAGAAACAGAATCAGAGATAATACGTGCATCTCTGTACCCTTTTTCTGCGTACGTCTCTACCAACTTCACCAAATCTGCATCATATTCCTCAGGAATGTATTTAGATCTTTTTAGCGTTAAAATATTTTTTAATGATTTTTCTTTGGTCTTTTTTAGCGCCTTCTTAAGTCTTTTATCAGATAATTTTTCGTTGCCTTCAAAATTAATATTACTAATTTTTACTTTTGTACCCTTCTTTATATTGATCACCATGCTCTGCGCATTAGCCTCAGAAGTATCTACGGCTGTAGCAATAGCAACTTTAGTATTCAAAAACCCTTTTTTCTTGTATTTGTTCTGAAGGTAATTTTTAGTGTTTGAGATTAGGTTCTCTGTAATTTTCTTACCTTTTTTAAGATCGGTATCTTTTAAGATGTCATCTATTTTTCCTTTTTTAACTCCATAAATAGTAACATTAGATAGTGTAGGTCTTTCCAGAATACTTAATTCTAAAAAAATACTTTCCCCTTCTATCCTTGTAATATAAAAACTTATATCACTAAAAAGTTCCAAGTTCCATAACTTATTAATGATAGCACTAATCTCTTCTCCAGGAACAGTGATGGGCTGACCATCTCTTAAACCTGTATAGGTTTTTACCGTTTGCTCATTATAACTTTGGAGCCCCGTTACTTCCAAACCTCCTAAAATGTACTTTTTCCCTTCCTCATAAGAAGATGCTTCTTGTGCGGTAGAAATTAGTGCGGTTAAAAATAAAATAAAAGTAAATGCTAATTGGGGAGAGGTGATCTTTTTTACACCCCTAGATAAGTTGTTCGCTAGTTTTTCCAAATCTTCGTTCTCTATTTTGGTAATTTAAAATTGCTTCAACCAAATGTTGCTCTGTAAAATCGGGCCATAAAACATTCGTAAAATATAGTTCGGCATATGCAATTTGCCAAAGTAAAAAATTACTGATCCTATGTTCTCCACTTGTACGTATAAGCAGGTCTACATCTGGTAAATCATGCGTGTAAAGATGGTTATTAATAATGGTTTCGTCAATGTTTTCTGAGGAAATTATATTATTTTTAACTTTGCTACTTATCTCTTGTATAGCGTTTTTGAGTTCTTCTCTAGCACCATAACTTAATGCTAAAGTTAGAGTCATACCCGTATTATTGCTAGTTTTTTTAATTACTTCTAATAATTCTTTATGTGCTCTTTTAGGCAAAGAAGCTATATTTCCTATGGTATTGAGCTTAATACCATTATCCATAAAGGTAGGCAGTTCTTTTCGCAATGATGAAACTAAGAGTCTCATTAAAGTATCAATTTCAAATTTTGGTCTTTTCCAATTTTCGGTTGAAAATGTATAAAGTGTTAGGTAAGGAATTTTCATTTTAACACAAGACTCCACAACATTACGTACTGTTTTTACGCCATTCTCATGCCCAAAAACTCTCATTTTACCGTGTTGTTTTGCCCATCTCCCATTACCATCCATAATTATGGCTAGGTGATTAGGTACTTTTGTTTTATCAATATTCTCTATTGTGTTCATATCTATCAATCAAAACAATCAGAGCACGGCTTTCTTTTAAAGGTGTACGTTAAGGTTAACCCAGAGAAAACATACCAATCGTTACTAAAAATATTTCCAAATTCTACATCTAACGAATCTAGATTATCATCTTCAGGATTACTAAAATCTAAGTTATCCGTAAACGTGTATCTCGCGCCAATTTCCCCTCCTAAGATAAGCACTTGGCTAATTCTATATTTAAATCCTATGGTCATCGGTATAGCAAAAGCACCATCCCTTTGATCATCATAATTTATAACCTGGTTAGCATCTATATAATTATAATCATACCTAAAATAGGTAATCCCTGTATATAAATACGGTGTAAATGCAGGTCCTAACCTGTGTAAATTGTACTCCACAAAATTAAGCTCTAATCCTGCAGAAAATTCCAATATACTATTATCAACGACATATCCTCTTTGTTGCCTAGAGGTCATACTTGATTTTGTATCGTCTGCTGTAAACTCTCCATACAAGACGCTTGCACGCCATGCGTATCGTTTACTCTTATTCCATTTAAAAATACCTCCAAAAGCCGGACCAGATGGTAATATATAATTTGTACGTCCTACATCTCCTATATTATTCAATCCACCAGCCATTACTCCAACCTCGAACGTTTGTCCTTTCATTTCAAAAAAAGAAAAGACAACAATTAGCACCAAAAATGTCCTCATGTATTTTAAAAGTTTGCAAATATAACAATTCCAACAGTTTATAAAACTGAAATTATTAGATTGATGTTCTCTAAATGATAAACAACAATTCGCACTATTTATTGTTTTAAAACCAATCAATTACGCTTATCCTCACCCCATAATAATTTATTACGTAGGGTTTTTAAAAAGCTTTCAGAAGTATATTCTATCATTTTAATTGTGATAGCCGATTTTTTGATTCTAATTTCTCTGCCATTTTCTACCGTAGCAATCCTAGAATCTAAAGACACCAAATGATTCTCTTCTCTTCCCGAAACCTTCAACCTAATTTCTGTATCATCAGAAATCACCAATGGCCTAGCATTTAAATTATGAGGTGCAATAGGTGTTAATATTAACGATTTCGCTGTAGGAGCTATCACAGGACCCCCACAACTCAAGGAATACCCAGTAGACCCTGTAGGCGTAGCTACAATAAGCCCATCTGCCCAATAAGATGTCAAATACTCCCCATTTAAATGCGTCTCCACGGTAATCATAGATGTCGTATCTTTTCTACTTACCGTCACTTCATTTAAAGCAAAATTTAAATTTTCAAATTCTGGCAACTGAGGTTCCGTGTGCACTTCAACCAAGCTTCTTTCTACAATAGTATAGTCTCCAGAAACAAATTCTTTCACCACTTTGCGTACATCTTCTTTTTTAAAAGTGGACAAAAACCCTAAACGACCCGTATTAACCCCCACTATAGGAATATTCAAATCTCGGACATAGGTGATTGCGCGTAGTATGGTACCATCTCCCCCAAAACTTACGAACATATCAAAAGAATTATCCAAACCACTTTCCGCAGTAAACACCTCAAATTCTTTTACTGTTCTAGATTTTTCTAGTAACTCATAGAACTCCTTTTCAAAATAAATCTCAGCAGGAATAGTGCTCAATTCATCCAATAACTCAACTACATAATCAAGTGCATTATCTGAATAAGTTTGTCCGTAAATGGCAACTTTCATAAAAATTATACGTTTAAATATTTAGTCAAATAATCAGATCGTTCTTTTAAATCTTCTAAGAATTGATCATCATTGTTGCCATATAATATACTGTAATTATACCTTCTAAAGGTCTGTATAATATCATTTAAATTAGAACTTCCAATTTTAATAGTCACCTGAATAACGTCATTCTTAGAATCGGTTATAAAGCCTCCAATTAATTTTGCATTGTTACTTTCTACGATCTGAGCAATCTCACTAAAAGAATAATCCTTAATACCTTTAGCAACCACCAGGATACCACCAGGCTCCGTAAAAAATGGTGTATCTATAAAAACACTAACAATATCCGTTAGCAAATAATATCCAATTACTTGAGAGTTCTCATCCAAAACAGGAAGAATATTAGCTTCATTTCTAGCAAAAGATTCTAGAACATCTAACCAAGAAGTTTCTCGGGTCACAAAAACAGATTCTAGGCTATATTTGTAATCTTCTATTTTAGTTGAAATATTAAAAAGCTCCATATCATTCTCTGCCAAAACTCCTAAGAATTTATCTTGAGCAACAATAGCCACGTGAGAATGTGTTGTGTCTTTAAAAAATTTCACAACATCTTTCATGGATCCTTCCAATACAAATACAGGAAGTGTTGTTATTATATGTGATTGTATATTCATATTCCTTATAATTACTGCAAATTACTAATTAAATATGGCAAAAAGCATGCCTTATTTGTATTTTTGTTTTCAAGAAATTGGAACTAATGACAAAACTAAGTGTTAATATAAATAAAATTGCAACGTTAAGAAACGCAAGAGGTGGCAATGTGCCAAATTTACTCACCGTTGCTAAAGACATTGAAGAATTCGGGGCTCAGGGAATTACAATTCATCCAAGACCCGACGAAAGACATATACGATATGCCGATGCTCGTGATTTAAAAAATATTGTGACTACAGAATACAATATTGAAGGCAATCCTAATCAGAAATTTATAGAGTTAGTTTTAGCAATAAAACCTACACAAGTAACACTGGTTCCTGATGCCGAGGATGCGATCACCTCTAATGCCGGATGGGACACTATAAAACACCAAGACTTTTTAAAAGAAATTATCCAAACATTTAAAAGTAACAATATTAGAACCTCCATATTTGTTGACCCAATTAGTACCATTATAGAACATGCAGCAAAAACAGGTACAGACCGCATTGAATTATATACCGAAAGCTATGCACATAATTATGGCCTAGCAACAACTACTGAAGAAAAAGAAGCTGCCATTGCGCCCTTTACAAAAGCCGCACTCACCGCAAATTCTGTAGGTCTTGGTATAAATGCAGGTCACGATTTAAGCTTAGATAACATACGTTACTTTAAAGAAAATGTTCCAAATTTACTAGAAGTGTCTATTGGTCATGCCTTGATATGCGAAGCTTTATACCTTGGGCTAGATAATGTGATTAACATGTATTTACACAAATTAAAATAATGCAGATATTACACTCTCAAATACTAGGCAGCGGCAAACCCTTAATTATCCTTCATGGTTTTTTAGGCATGTCTGACAATTGGAAAACTTTAGGCAACCAGTATTCAGAAAATGGTTTTGAGGTACACCTTATTGACCAAAGAAATCATGGAAAAAGCTTTCAATCGGACACGTTTAACTACGATGTATTAGCGGAAGATTTACTACATTATATGGCACATCACAAGATTGATAAAACAATTTTACTAGGCCATTCCATGGGCGGTAAAACAGCCATGCTTTTTGCGTGCACTTACCCTGAGAAAGTAGAAAAATTACTTATTGCAGATATAGCTCCAAAATACTACCCACCACATCACCAAGAAATTATCAACGCTTTAAATGCAATAGACTTAGAAATCTTAAGCTCTAGAACAGATGCAGACACTGCACTAAAGAAACATATCAGAGATTTTGGGACACGACAATTTCTATTAAAGAATTTGTATTGGAGAGAAAAAGGGAAACTAGATTTCAGGTTTAACCTGAGGGTGCTAAGTGAGCGCATGGAAGAAGTAGGTGAAAACATTAACAACACTGATAGCTACGCAGGTCCTACCCTATTTTTACGAGGAGACAGATCTGAATACATTGCCCTTGAAGATTACCCCGAAATAAAAAGGCATTTTCCTGAAGCACAAGTAGAAGAAATAAAAAATGCAGGGCACTGGCTACATGCCGAAAATCCAAAGCAGTTTTATGAAGTTTCATTCGCTTTTATGAACAATTAAAAACAGGCTAACTCTTAATTATTTTAAATAATAACTTAAAACAATATCATTTTATATTCCTAACTTTAAAATACTTAGTACTAAGTAAAATTTTTTAATTTAAAATCTAACTCTTATGAAATTTATACTCCGAATATTATTAAGCGCACTAGCTGTAGTCATCTTATCCTATGTACTACCTCATGTAAATGTTGACAGCTTTTTTACGGCAATTATAGTAGCTGTTGTTTTAAGTTTACTAAATTTCATCGTCAAGCCAATTTTAGTCATCCTTACATTACCAGTTACCATCATCACACTAGGCTTATTTCTATTGATTATCAATGCGATCATCATTTTATTAGCCAGTAATTTAATTAGTGGTTTTACGGTAGATGGTGTTTTATGGGCGATACTATTTAGTTTATGCTTATCTTTTTTACAATCTATATTATTCTCCTTATTAAATGATGACAAGCAATAAGAAGTTATACTTTTGAAATTCAGCAACTTAAAAAGTTGGCAGAATTGACAAAATGTAGTACTTTTGCACACCATTTTATTGAAGTAAAATTAGATATAGAGTATGAATATCACTAAAGAACAGATTGACGAATTAAATGCTGTTGTAAAGGTTGCCGTTACAAAAGATGATTATCAAGACAAGGTAGAAAGTATTCTTAAGGATTACAGGAAACAAGCAAATATCCCTGGATTCAGAAAAGGACAAGTACCTATGGGTCTTATCAAGAAACAATACGGAAAAGCCGTATTAGTTGATGAAGTAAACAAATTATTACAAGACAACCTTAATAAGTATCTTACTGAGGAAAAGTTAGATGTTCTTGGTAATCCATTACCAAAACAACGTGATAATTTCAATTGGGATGCTGAAGATTTTGAATTCGAATTTGAATTAGGTTTAGCGCCTAATTTTGAAGTAGATTTAAAATCTAAGAAAGCAATCACAGAATACAAAATAGTTGCGGATGATAAAATGATCAACGAACAAGTTGAACGTATTCAGAAGCAATATGGCGCACTTACTAGCAAGACTGAAGTAAGTAAAAAAGACGAAGTTGTTGGTGTTTTCAAAAATGAAGAAGAAGAAATTGAAAACAAAGCTACCTTAGAAATAAGCACGCTTAAAAGTAAAAAAGCAACAGACGCTTTAGTAGGGAGCAAAGTTGGTGATGTTATCAGTATCAGCACTAAAGGTTTGTTTAGTGAAGATCAAGAATTAGCTTCTGCTTTAGGAATCCAAGCAGAGAAAGCAGAAAAACTCGCTATTGATGTAACATTCACTATCGAAGAAATTAACGAAAGAGAACCTGCAAAATTAGATCAAGAATTATTTGATAAACTTTTTGGCAAAGACGTTGTTTCTTCAGAAGAAGAGCTTAAAGCAAAAATCAAAGAAGATTCTGAGCAGCAATTTGCACAACAAGCAGATCAAAAGCTATTAAATGATATCACTGAAAATTTCATTGATACTACAAAGTTTGACTTACCTACAGATTTCTTAAAAAAATGGATCAAATTAACGGGTGAAAAAGTTTTAACAGACGAAGAGGCTACTGAAGAGTTCGAAAAATCAGAAAAAGGCTTACGTTACCAATTAATTGAAGGTAAGATTATTACAGAAAATAAACTTCAAGTTCAATTTGATGAATTAAAAGAATTTTCTAAGGGTTTTATTAAATCTCAAATGGCACAATTTGGCCAAATGAATCCAGCTGAAGAAGAATTAGAAAACATCGCAGGTAGAGTTTTATCTAACCAAGATGAAGTGAAGCGTTTGTCTGAGCAGTTAATGAGTCAAAAATTATTAACGCTTTACAAAGAAAAAGCAAATCTAAAAACTAAAGAGGTTACCTACGAAAACTTTGTGAAGGAAGTTTACGGGTAGTTTTTGAAAGATAAAATAAGTATCTTTACGGTGTTGGAAACTTGTTTTCAACACCTTTTTTTTATTTAAAAACACATCTAGATATCTATGGATTACGGAAAAGAATTCAAGAACTATGCTATAAAAGACCAAGGTATTAGTAGCATGTATTACGATAAAATCATGAGTAGCATGTACCCTACAAACATGACTCCCAACATTATAGAAGAACGTCAATTAAATGCAATTGCTATGGACGTATTTTCAAGATTAATGATGGATAGAATCATATTTTTAGGTACGGGAATAAATGATCAAGTAGCAAACATTGTTCAAGCACAATTATTATTCTTAGAAAGTGCTGATGCATCAAAAGACATTCAAATTTATATAAACTCTCCAGGAGGTAGTGTATATGCTGGTTTAGGTATTTACGATACGATGCAATACATAAAGCCTGATGTAGCTACAATTTGCACAGGAATGGCAGCATCAATGGGTGCCGTACTTCTATGCGCTGGCGAAAAAGGCAAACGTAGTGGATTAACCCACTCTCGTGTAATGATTCACCAACCAATGGGCGGTGCTCAAGGACAAGCTAGCGATATTGAAATTACTGCTAGAGAGATTTTAAAGCTTAAAGATGAATTATACGAAATCATCGCTAAGCACTCTCATCACGATATCGAAAAAGTACGTGATGATAGTGATCGTGACTATTGGATGAAAGCTGACGAAGCTAAAACCTATGGTATGATCGATGAGATTCTTGCAAGAGAAACAAAGTAATTTCGACAAAATATAAACTACTAAAAACAGTAGTAACATAAAAAAGTAAACTAAAACGACCTTTTTAAACGTTTTAGTTTACTAATGGTATTAAAATTATGGCAAAAGAAAGTTTAGAATGCTCTTTTTGTGGAAGAAAAAAACCAGAGACGAATTTATTAATCGCTGGTTTAGACGCCCACATATGTGACAGATGTATTGAGCAAGCTCATGGCATTGTTGCAGAAGAGTCCAAACAAACTAAAAATGAAGATTTATCTTCAGAATTAGTATTAAAAAAGCCTCTTGAAATAAAAGACTTTTTAGACACATTTATCATTGGACAAGAACGCACCAAGAAAGTTATGTCCGTTGCTGTCTACAATCACTATAAACGACTTTTACAACCTTCTTCGAAAGAAGATGATGTAGAAATCCAGAAAAGTAACATTATTATGGTGGGCCAGACAGGAACTGGTAAAACATTAATGGCTAAGACAATTGCCAAAATGCTTAATGTTCCTTTGGCTATCGTGGATGCAACCGTCCTTACAGAAGCTGGTTATGTTGGTGAAGATGTGGAAAGTATCTTAACGAGACTTTTACAAGCTGCTGATTACAACTTAGAAAAAGCAGAGCGCGGTATTGTATTTATTGATGAAATTGATAAAATTGCTCGTAAAAGCGATAACCCATCTATCACAAGAGATGTTTCTGGTGAAGGAGTACAACAAGGCTTGCTTAAATTATTAGAAGGAACTGTTGTTAACGTTCCACCAAAAGGAGGCCGTAAGCATCCAGATCAAAAATTTATAGAGGTCAACACTGAAAATATTCTTTTCATTGCTGGTGGTGCTTTTGACGGTATTGAGCGCGCAATCAACAAGCGTTTAAATATGCAATCTATTGGCTATAGTGCTTCAAAGAATGAAGACAGACCAGATGAAAACAACATTTTACAATATATTATCCCTAGAGATTTAAAAGAGTTTGGTTTAATCCCTGAAATCATTGGTAGACTTCCGGTATTAACCCACATGAATCCTCTAGACACAAAAACCTTAAGAGCTATCTTAACAGAACCTAAGAACGCCATTATAAAACAATATGAGAAGTTGTTTAAAATGGATGACGTTACGCTTACGGTTACTGATGATGCCTTAAACTATATTGTAGAGAAAGCCATTGAATACAAACTTGGCGCACGTGGTTTACGTTCTTTATGCGAAGCTATTTTTACCGATGCAATGTTTGAATTACCTAGTAGTGATGAAAAACAATTAAAAGTGTCTAAATCGTACGCAGAGAAAAAACTATCGTTTGATACGATCAAAAAATTAAAAGCAGTTTCTTAATCTTGAAACTGCTTTTTTATAACTTTATCAAGCAATTCTAAACAGACTTGCTTGATAATTTTTTCGTCTGAATACAGTTCATGTCCAAAACCTGAAGCTTCAGTAACGGAAATATCTAAATTATCTCCCCATTCTTTTTCTGGCCTATATTGATCATTGGCTCCAAATACTAATTTGAACGGAAAATTGGGTTTCATTTTTTCAAAACGTACTCTTGTTGGAGAAATAGCATGTAAGGATTTTACAGACAACCCCTGTAAACCAGCCTTGTATACAATTGTACCACCGGTACTAAAAGCCAAATAATGACTTGGAATTGTTTCTCTTTTTAATAAATGAGCTACAGCAGTTTCTATACCACCATGTACAAACTCATGATGTAAAGATTCTTGATTTTCTACCACCAAATTTATATTTGCCAGTTCTTGACAATCATAGAAGACAATATCAAAATGCTGCTGAAGGTATCCTAAATAAGACGTAATCCACTGTCCTCTCTTGGTGCCCCACATATCAGAGACTATTACTAATCTTTCTGCCATAATTATAGTTAATTTTTATTGATTGGTTAGTTATTACAATAAATGTTACCCTAAAACGGAAGAAAAACTATTTTATTGGTTCATCCCTAACAATTCCTCAACATAATCTCTTTTATTAGACAGCCTAGGAATCTTATGTTGCCCCCCCAACTTATCTTTCAATTTTAACCAATCATAAAATAAATTTTCTCGAGCCACATGTACCTTAGGCATTTTCAATGTAATATTATTATAGCGCTTTGCTTCATAATCTGAGTTGAGAGACTTTAAAGCATTATCTAAGATTTCTGTAAAATAAGCAACCTCTTTTGGTGGTTTTCTAAATTCGATAATCCATTCATGCCCCCCTTTCTCTGTACCTGCCATAAAAATAGGCCCCGCTGTATAATCCTTTATTTCCGAATCAGTCTTTATACACGTATTACGCAACGCTTCCTCCGCATTTTCTATGATTAACTCCTCACCAAACACATTAATATGGTGCTTAGTTCTCCCAGTAACTTTAATACGGTACGGACTAATTGAGGTGAACTTTATCGTATCCCCTATTTTGTAACGCCACAAACCAGCATTGGTGGTTATAATTATAGCATAATTCTTATTCTTTTGCACTTCCCAAAGCGGTACAATTTTCTGCTCCTCATCATAATATGTATCCATTGAGATAAACTCATAAAAGATACCATAGTCCAACATTAATAAGAGCTCATCAGAATTGTTTCGATCTTGTATTGCAAAGAACCCTTCAGAAGCATTATATATTTCGTAATAATTGAAACTTTTGCGGGGTAGCAGCTTTTTGTATTGTTCCTTGTAAGGATTAAAACTAACCCCGCCATGAAAGTACACTTCCAAATTCTCCCAAACTTGAAAAAGATGATCCTTACCCGTTTCCTCAATGACATTATTCATTAAAACCAACATCCAAGATGGAACACCTGCCAAGGAAGTTACATTCTCTTGAGTACTCTCTCTTATAATTGCTTTTAACTTAGATTCCCACTCACTCATTAAAGAAACCTTATTACTAGGTGTACTACTGAGTTCTGCCCAGAAAGGCATATTATCTATTAATATGGCAGACAGGTCTCCAAAGAACGTACCATTATCTTCATAGAGCTCCTTACTACCACCTAAGCGCAAACTTTTACCCGTAAACAATTGCGAATTTTCATTATTATTCAAATACAAACAAAGTAAGTCTTTACCCGATTTATAATGGCAATCTTCTAAAGCTTCTGTACTTACCGGAATAAATTTACTTTTAGCATTGGTAGTACCACTGCTCTTTGCAAACCATTTGATTCCAGTAGGCCAAAAAATATTCTGCTCCCCTCTTCGTGTACGCTCAATATCAGGTTCCATTTCCTCATACGAGGTAACAGGCACTCTGCTTGCAAAAGTCCTATAACTTACTATAGAACCAAATTCGTGCTTCCTCCCTATTTCCGTGTCTTTTGCAAAAGACAACAGCTGCATCAACACTTCTTGCTGCACTTCTTCTGGGTATTTTAAAAAGAGTTCTATCTGATGATAGCGCTTTTTCAACAACCAAGAAGCGATAGAATTAAATAATGGTATTGACATTTTAGGTATCTTTAAGCCTTAATTAGTTTCATTAATTTGAGTTTAACAATTTAAGAAATCGTTTTAAACTTTAAGGTTTTCGATTAAAAATTTACAGAGAAATATTTTATGCAGTACCAAGGTGTTTTACAAAAAATGCAAACAGAAATAGGGCAGCCTATTCAATATTATATGCTATTTGAGAATGATTTTCTAAATGTCAATCAAATCTTAAACCAGGAAATTACGATCAGCTTTATAAAATACCAGTGTTTAAACTGCAAACTTGACAAGCCTATTTACCGTCAAGGGTTTTGCAAGAGCTGTTTTTTCGATATTCCTTCTGCAGGAGATTGGATCATGCGTCCAGAATTAAGTACAGCACACTTAGACCAAGAAGACAGAGATCTTGCCTACGAAAAGAAAGTACAACTACAACCACATATTGTCTATTTAGCCAACTCTAGCAACGTTAAAGTAGGCGTAACGAGAAAATCTCAAGTTCCTACGCGTTGGATTGATCAAGGCGCTCATGAAGCCATTGAGATTGTAGAAGTACCCAACCGCTATTTAGCAGGAATAACCGAGGTTGCTTTAAAAAATTATGTTGGCGATAAAACCAACTGGAGAACCATGCTTAAGAATGAAATAGCCGATGAGAATCTTATTGAATGGAGAAATAAGCTAAAACAATACATTCCAGAAGAGGCCTTACCTTATTTTATAACATCTAACACAGAAACTCACTTAAATTTCCCAGTTTCTCAATATCCTAAAAAAGTAAAAAGCCTTAATCTCAGCAAAACTCCAACTTTCAGTGGAACTTTGATTGGGATTAAAGGCCAATACTTAATATTTTCAGACGATACTGTTTTTAATGTCCGCAGTAATGAAGGACTTTATGTCTCACTAACGATTAATTAGTAGTATCCTTTTTCTTTTTATTTAAAAATCCACCTAATACTGATTTTGCCGCATCTTTAACCGCTGTATTTTTTGTTGCTGCTGTAGAATCAGTTTTAGTTGTTGTAGTCGTAGTTGTTTCCTTTTTATTAGATAAAATTCCGCCTAAAACATCTTTCACTTGCGTTTTTGTATCTACTGCTGTAGCCGAGGAATCTTTCTTAGCTTGGTTCCCAGACAACAGACCACCAATTAAATCTGTAGCTTTATCTTTTCCTTTTGCTATGAGCTTCTGTTTTTCTATCTCGATTAACTTAGACGTTAAATCTTTAACTCCTGAAGTCAAATCTGTTGTTACCGTGGGGCTCGTGTAATTACCTCCAATAGAAGCCGTAACAGGCACCGTTAAGTTATCTAAAGATTTGTCATCAATCTTAGCAATTAAACTCGTAATATCTTTTCCTAAATATTTTGACGGCACATTAAGTACAGCCGCATAATTCATTTTTTGATCAAACGTATGACTTCCATTAACCGTCACGGCAATATCCTGATAATTTACTGTGAAAGGTTTTACTGTCACCGTTCCATTATCAAAAGTTAAGGCCGTTTTTAACCCTTTTAAATCTAATTTATCTAGAGATAAAAAGCTAAGTTTACTATTTAAAGCCGATAATACTTTGGTTTGATTTGGATCTACTTCAGTACCAAATATCTCCGCTAAAAGATTTCCTGAAATCGTTGCTAAATTTGGTGTAAAGTCATTGTTCAACATTCCTGATATAGAGATATCGGAATTTAGTTTACCCTGGATCGCATTCGCTACTGGCGCAAGTACTTTAAACAATTCTAATGCTTTAAAAGTTTCGCTAATATTAAAACTATCCATTCCTAGTTTCATAGCAAACGTTGGAGTTTCATTCTTAGTAGAAACCTCACCATTGAAGGCTAATTTTCCATTAAAAATTGAAGACGTCATATTTTGCAAGGTTGCCTTTTCATCTTTAATTATCATAGTACCTGATACATCTTTTAAGGTAAGATTATCATACAATACCGTTCCTGCTGAAGCATTAATAGTAGCATCTAAAAAAGATGGTATTTTTATTTGCTCTGTACCCGCAGTAGTTGTTGTGGTAGTTTTAGCCACTTCTTCAGACTCCGCAACAGATTCTTCAACCATAAAATCATCTACCGCAAAGGTGTTTGATTTTAAATTAAAATTACCTTCTACATTTTCATCATTGAACATAAAACCCAAAAGGTTATTTATAGTACCTGTCGCGCTAAAATCTGTCTTACCCGTTACTCCACTTAATTCATTTAAAGAAACCGTTTTAGGGTTGAAGGTTACTGCCGTAGAGGTGATTTTCACAGGATTTTTAAGCTCTTCTGAATTGTATACGAAATTCTTTAAACTAAGATTCCCGTTGATATTCGTATTCTCATACTTTTCATTTTCAATAGATGCCATATCAAAAGCTGCATTTACATCTGCTGATAATAAACCTTCTAATTTTAAATCTACCGGCACCGGGTACGCCTTAGCGATATTCGCTAAATTCATTTTACCATCTATATGAGACTTTACCTTGGTATTTCCCATTAAGTCTTTAATGTTAGCCACCATATTAAACTTATCTTCATCAATCATGAAAGATAGTTTTCTAATATCTACATACGTATCATCAACAATTCCAGTCTCGTTAGTAATTTCCGTATCTATAAAAACATTACGCACCGCTTTAGGTAAGTCTGGATATTTAAATGAAGCGTTATCCGAATTAATATCGATCTTAAATTTTGGAATATGAGTATCATCGACAATGCCATTAAATCTTCCTGCGATACTAAAGTTTCCAGTAGTTTTTACATTTTCTATGTTCTTAGAATACGCTTCAGGAATAACTGCTAAAAAGTTTTTAAAGTCAGACGAAGGTGTTTTAAAGCTAATATCAATCTCTTGACTATCATCATTCAATTTTATAAAACCATCAAAAACAAGTGCCAGTTGGTTTATTAAAGCTTCATTCTTTAAGAAGCTATATGTGCTTGTCGCTAAATCTACCCCAATAAGCGCATCTAACTTTATAGGATTTTTATTCAAGTAATTTGTACTATCCATTTCAAAAGACACCAACCCACTTGTTTTAGTATCTAATTCTGATTTCTCTAAAGACAAATCTCCAGTTCCAGAATGATTCATATCTACAAGTTCAAATCGCATTCCTGTCGCTTTGTCTAGATATTTTATCCTAGCATTATTAATTGCGTAAGAATCCATGGAAAAAGTAAAATTGCTAGAAGCTTCAGATTCCTCTGCTGCCGGAGCACTAGCATCTTCTACTGCAATATCATAATTGGCAACACCTTCTTCATTTACTAAGATATTTACCAAAGCACCATCTATCGTTAAACTAGAAATTGCAATGGCCTCATCGGCTCCTTTAAACAATTCATTAATAGACATGTTCAAAGCCACTTCTTTTGAAGAGAATAAGGTATCACCAACAAAAGGGGCCTTATTGACCAAGGAAATATTATTCATGGTAAGCTTAGCATTCGGAAAGGAAGTAAATAGCGTTAAATCTGCATCCTCAAAATCAAAGGTTGCCGTGATGCTATTATTTACTTTACTTTTTATGATTTCAGCTATTTTACCTTTTAGAAAAAAGGGCGCTGCGATTAGTATTATTACAAATAGTAATAAAACAATACCTACAATTTTTAATATTTTCTTTTTCATCTACTAAGCCTCTTATAAGATTTGTATTCGTTTAAATTTTTACGTTTTAAACCGAAGGTTAAAATTAGCAGTAAATCACCACCTTAATTAATTGAATTACTAATTGTTATAACTCAATCCGCCACGTATTATTTTAATAATCGAAAACTATTTCTTCACCAACCTTTAGCTTGAATCGTTTTCTACATAGATATACGCAAAAATACAGGAAAGGAGTATCTAGAAATGCTATAATTATCTTAAAAATAAAGCCACTAATTACAAGCCCTTTAAAGAGGCTCCATGGCAAAACTTTGAAAATACATAACAAACCTACGACCACAAAGGTGTCTATAAATTGAGATAAGAATGTTGAAAAATTATTACGGAGCCACAAATGCTTTCCTTTAGTTAAGTTTTTCCAGAAATGATAAATAGCTACATCTATATATTGCGCCAGCAGATAGGCTATCATGGAAGCTAAAACCGCAATGGGCGACAAAGCAAACACATGATTAAAAGTATCATCCTGCACAGGAGAACCTTCAATAGCAGGAACGTAATTGGCCAATAAAACAATTCCCATAGAAAAGAACGAAGCAAAAATACCTGCAGTAACTACTTGGTTCGCTTTTTTCCTTCCATACATTTCTGAGATAAGATCTGTAATTAAAAAAGTAATAGGGTACGGCAAAATACCTACAGAAACCTCAAATAAACTTGCGCCAAAAATTGTTACATCTCCAAAAGGTTTCCAATAGAAAAACTTTTGAAAGATGAGATTAGATACCACCAAAGAGGTAATAAACAATGCTGCTAAAAATAAATATAGTTTAAAAGCGAACCTTTTATCTGCTGTAGTCATTTAAAAAATCTACTCTTATTTTATACTTAATACAAAAGGCACCCTAGCTTGCACCCCTTCTTGACCCATTGCCGCTTTCACTTCTTTTAGGATTGAATACGCTTCTAAACCAAGTTCTTCACGAATAAAGTCTTGCTTAATTTTAGAACTAGCCCCTCCATAATCTTCCATAAAACGCTCAAAACCAGACTTATATTTTGGAAATATTTTTATGCCGTAACTAGCAACATCAGCTAATTCTGCCGCGCTTTTAATAGCGTCATCTAAACTTCCTAATTCATCTACCAAACCAAGATTCTTGGCATCAACTCCACTCCAAACTCTACCTTGCGCCATACTATCTGCTTCTGCCACAGTAATTTTTCTTCCTTCTGCCACACGTTCTAAAAACGTATTATAAGTGCCTTCTACACTTTCTTGTATCATATTTCTAAATCCGTCTGTCATAGGCTCAAACAGAGAGTAGTCTACTGAGTTTTTATTAGTCCCTACTTGTTCTGCATTTATTCCTATATTTTCAGCTAATTCTGTCGCATTAGGAATAGTACCAAAGACCCCAATTGACCCTGTTATTGTTGTAGGCTCTGCAAAAATCTTATCTGCCCCTACCGCAATATAATACCCTCCTGAAGCCGCCACATCTCCCATAGAAACTACCACGGGCTTAATTGCTTTAGTAAGTTCTATTTCCCTCCAAATAATATCAGAAGTTAAGGCACTACCTCCTGGAGAGTTTACACGAAGTACAATTGCTTTAACGGCATCATCTTCTCTTGCTTTTTTAAGTGATGAATTAATGATTCCTTGACCTATTATATCTGGCCCACCTTCTCCGTATAAAATTTCACCTTGCGCATAAATTACAGCAATTTTATCATCGCCTTTATACAACTTGGTTTTATTTGCCGTATCAATATAATCTTCAAGAGAGACATAATTAATATCTTCCTCTATCGCTATTTTTGCCGCATTTTTAAGTTTATGCTCATACTGATCAAAAAACAACACGCCATCTACTAAACCAGATTCTTTTGCTAATCTTGGCATTCTACCTCCCAGTGTATCTGCGATAACATTTAAATTCTCAGAAGACATATTTCTGCTTACCGCAATTTCATCTACCATGGAGCCCCAAAGAGAATTAAGCAATTCTTTTATTTGAGTTCTGTTGGCTTCACTCATTTCATTGGTTAAATAAGGCTCTACAGCACTCTTATATTTTCCATGACGAATAACCTCCATTTTGATCCCTGTTTTTTCCTGCAAGTCTTTATAAAAAAGAACTTCTGAAGAAAGCCCCTTAAAGTCTAATGAACCTACTTCATTTAAAAACAAACTATCTGCGACAGATGCTAAATAAAAATCTTTCTGTACATATATATCAGCATAGGCGTATATAAATTTACCTGAAGTTTTAAAATCTTCTAAAGCGTTACGAATGGCTTGTGTTTGCGACAATCCTGCAATTATAAAGTTATTATTAATGCTAATCCCTTTAATCTTGCTATCATTTTTAGCAACTTTGATTGCATGTATGATTTCATTTAAACCTTGCGCTTGCTGAAACAAACCTGCAAAAGGATCTGATTCATCACGACCAACATAGTCTTGTACGGGATTTTGTATTTGAATTTCTAAAACGGAGTTACTTTTAATTGTTTTTTCACCATCTTCGCTGCCTAGAAGTGCTACAAAAATTAAAAACATTCCAAATAAAACACCAAACGCAATTAAGCACCCTATAATGGCTGCTAAAAGATTTCTTAAAAATTTCATTAAAATTTCGTTATAAATTCGCCACAAAGATAACTAATGTTAAATTGTTTTATTTATTTTGTTCCGCTATTATGAACAACCCCAAAATAATATATTTATCGTTAGGTAGTAATCTTGGCAACAAGCTCTACAACCTGCAAAGCGCAATTTTCAAAATTTCCGAAAATATTAGCGCGGTTGCTGCTATTTCAAATGTGTACGAGAGTCCGTCTTGGGGCTTCGAGTCCGAAGATTTCTATAATTGTTGCATTGCCATACAATCCAACATGCTTCCAGAGCTTATGCTTCAGAAAATACATGTGATTGAAAAAAGCTTAGGTCGCGTTAGAAACAATACCGAAGGTTATGCAGCACGAAGTATTGATATAGATATTCTTTATTATGACTATGACATCATCAACTCTAGTACCTTAACATTACCACACCCAGCCTTACAGGATAGAAAGTTTGTTTTAAAACCGTTAAGTGATATAGCTCCGCAATTTTATCATCCTATATTTAATAAAGATACCCGCAACATGATACAAATGTGCCGTGACAAAAGTACGGTTACGAAAACTAATTTAAAGCTTTATAAAACGCGCGAATTACTTTTCTCTAAACTGAACTTTATTGCCATTGAAGGTAACATTGGAGCAGGAAAAACAACCTTAGCAAGTAAAATATCGGATGACTTTAATGCCAAGTTAATTTTAGAGCGCTTTGCAGACAACCCTTTTCTCCCTAAGTTTTATGAAGATCAAGCGCGTTACGCTTTCCCGCTAGAAATGTCTTTTCTTGCTGAGCGATACCAGCAGTTCACAGATGATACCTCGCAATTTGACCTCTTCAAGAGTTTTATGGTGAGTGATTATGACATCTTTAAATCGTTGATTTTCGCCAAAGTAACCCTACAGGAAGAAGAGTTTAAACTGTACCGAAAAGTTTTTAATTTCATGCATAAAGAAGTTAAAAAACCAGGGTTATACGTTTACTTATATCAAAATACAGAACGCCTTTTAGAAAATATCAAGAAAAGAGATCGCGATTACGAACAAAATATCCCTTCTGATTACTTAGAAAAAATTAATCGTGGGTACTTAGATTTCATTAAAAGTGCTCCCGATCATAATACTTTAATTATTGATATTAGCGAATTGGATTTCGTTCAGAAAGAAAAGGATTACAATTTTATTGTAGACCAAATAATTGAATACAGCGTAGGAGTAAATAATTAAGACAATATTTACATTTTATTTGCATAGTTAGAAAGGTTTTAGTTAATTGCATCTATTAAAACTGCAATTAAGCACCGTTTAATTGCTGGTTTTAGAACTAACTAACTCAAACTATACAAAAAAACCTTAACTGAAAAGTTAGGGTTTTTTTTATGGTTTAAACAGGTAAACACCTACGTAGTTAACTTCGCCCATAAATCCCAAATTACCACTCCTGCACTTACAGAAATATTTAAAGAGTGTTTTGTACCGTATTGCGGAATTTCAATAACCGCATCACTACTAGAAACTACTTCTTGAGAAACACCCTTTACTTCATTCCCAAAAATTAAAGCATATTTCTGATCTTTAGACACTTGAAAATCATTTAAAAAAACAGCATTCTCTGCTTGTTCAATAGCTAAAGTGGTTACTTTATTTTTCTTTAAAGACTTAATCACGTCCATGGTATTTTCCGCATATTCCCAAACCACACTATCTGTTGCTCCCAAGGCTGTTTTATGAATATCTTTATGAGGCGGCTGCGCCGTGATACCACATAGGTATATCTTTTCTATTAAAAATGCATCGGCCGTTCTGAAAACAGAACCTATATTATTTAAACTTCTGATATTATCTAGAACAATAATCAACGGAGTTTTCTCGGCTTCTTTAAATTCGTCTACATCTAAACGTTCTAGTTCACTATTCTTTAATTTTCGCATGTTTCTTAAATCAAAAACTTATTTCAAAATATCAACAATAATGTATATTCCTTAAAGAAAATAGTACATTCGTTTTTCATTATTTTGATGCAAAAATAGGTTAATTATATAGCTTTTGGCAAAGACAGAAAAAAAGAAAGTAACTCCTTTAATGAATCAATACAACACCATCAAGAAGAAATATCCTGATGCATTGCTATTGTTTCGTGTTGGTGATTTTTATGAAACGTTTGGAGATGACGCTATCAAAGCTTCACAAATATTAGGGATAACACTTACCCATAGAAATAATGGCGGTGAAAAAACGGAATTAGCAGGTTTCCCGCATCATTCTGTAAATACCTATTTACCTAAATTAGTAAAAGCAGGACATCGCGTGGCAATCTGCGATCAACTTGAAGACCCTAAACAAACAAAAACCATTGTCAAGCGTGGCGTTACAGAATTAGTAACTCCCGGAGTAGCTTTTAATGATGATATTTTAAGTGCAAAAAGCAATAATTTTCTTGCCGCAGTACATTTTGGAAGAAAAGGCATAGGCGTTGCATTTTTAGACATCTCTACTGGAGAATTTTTAACTTCTGAAGGCACAGAAGACCAAGTAGATAAACTATTGCAAAATTTTGCTCCAAATGAAATTCTTGTCTCCAAGTCTCACAAAAAAGAATTTATAGACACGTTTGGAAAGCAGTTCCACACCTTTTTTATGGAAGATTGGGTTTTTCAAGATGACTATGCTTTGGAAACACTCACCAATCATTTTAAGACTAAAAGCTTAAAAGGTTTTGGCGTTGACCATTTGAATCTTGGTATTACGGCTGCAGGAGTAGCCCTGCATTACCTTACAGAAACTCAGCATAGGCAATTGCAACACATTACTAAATTAGAGCGTATTGCAGAAGAAGAGTACATTTGGATGGACCGCTTTACCATTCGTAATCTAGAATTATACCACGCCAATAATAGTAATGCGATTACGCTTCTTGACATCATTGATAAAACAATTTCTCCTATGGGAGGAAGAATGTTAAAACGTTGGCTAGCCCTACCGCTAAAAAATATTGAAAAAATTAAAAGAAGACACGAAGTTGTTTCTCATTTAAAAAGCAATGAAACCATACACTCTAAATTTCAAAACCACATAAAGCAAATTGGAGATTTAGAGCGTTTAATTTCTAAAGTTGCTACCGGTAAAATTAATCCTAAAGAAGTCATCCAGTTAAAAAATTCTCTTGAAGCAATTGTACCCATCAAGCAACTTTGCGTGCAGAGCAAAAATGAGGCTGTAAAATTTATTGGAGACCAATTGCATGCCTGCGATTTATTGCGTTCTAAAATTAAGGAGATGATTCACGAAGAAGCTCCTGTGAATATGCTTAAAGGTACTACCATAGCTAAAGGTTATTCCGAAGAGTTAGACGAATTAAGAGGCTTAGCCTTTTCCGGTAAAGATTACCTCAATAAAATGCTGGAGCGAGAAACGGAACGTACTGGTATTAGTTCTTTAAAAATAGCCTCCAATAATGTATTTGGATATTATATTGAAGTACGTAATACACATAAAGATAAGGTTCCTGAAGAGTGGATTAGAAAACAAACACTCGTTAATGCAGAGCGCTATATCACTGAAGAACTAAAAGAATATGAGGGCAAAATTTTAGGTGCCGAAGAACGAATTCTGACTTTAGAACAAGAACTATTCGCGCAACTTATTATGTGGATGCAAGAATATATTTCTCCTGTTCAGAATAATGCTTTTCAAATAGCGCAATTAGATTGTCTTTGCGGCTTCACTCAATTAGCCAAAGAAAACAACTATACGTTACCGATTATAAATGATACGACAGAAATTGAAATTATCAATGGTAGACATCCTGTTATTGAAAAGCAACTTCCACTAGGCGAAATTTATATAGCCAATGATGTTATTTTGAATAGGGACGAGCAACAGATTATTATGATTACTGGTCCTAACATGAGCGGTAAATCTGCCATTTTGAGACAAACTGCACTTATTGTACTTCTAGCTCAAATGGGAAGCTTTGTTCCTGCAGAACAAGCCAAAATTGGCTTTGTAGATAAAATATTTACACGCGTAGGTGCAAGCGATAACATCTCTATGGGAGAATCTACTTTTATGGTAGAAATGAATGAAACTGCTTCTATCCTGAACAACCTCTCTGAACGTAGTTTAGTATTACTGGACGAAATTGGTAGAGGAACGAGTACCTATGATGGTATTTCTATCGCTTGGGCGATTTCTGAATACCTACACGAACACCCTGCGCGAGCAAAAACCCTATTTGCCACCCATTACCATGAAATTAATGAAATGGCCACCACCTTTGAGCGTATTAAGAATTACAATGTCTCCGTAAAGGAACTTAAAGACAACGTTCTTTTTTTACGTAAGCTTACACCAGGTGGTAGTGAACATAGTTTTGGAATACATGTAGCAAAGATGGCCGGAATGCCACAACAGGTAATTGCAAAAGCCAATAAGATTCTAAAAAAACTAGAAAAATCGCATTCTAGTGAAGAACTTACCGGAAAATTAAAAGATGCCCAAGAAGAAATGCAATTAAGTTTCTTCAATTTAGATGATCCACTGCTTCAACAAGTCAAAGAAGAAATTACTCATTTAGACATAAATACGCTTACTCCAGTAGAAGCTTTGATGAAATTGAATGAAATTAAACGTCTTTTAACCAAAAAAGAAAATGCTTAAGCTAAAATTAAAAAAAGCTAAATAGCTGTATTTTAATACATAGCAAACGAACAAAAGCAGTTAATTATTTTTTTTAATTCTTTTCTGCTTTTTTTCTTTGGTTTTTATAGAATTATATTAAATTTGCATCCGCATTTGGAACGAATGTGAAGTTCTTTAAAATAAAACATCAACTGCGAAAGTAGCTCAGGGGTAGAGCATCACCTTGCCAAGGTGGAGGTCGAGGGTTCGAATCCCTTTTTTCGCTCTGTATTAAACAGTATATTTATATATGTTTAAACAATGATCCTAGCCGTAGTGGCAAATAGGCTCGAGTGGTGGAATTGGTAGACACGTTGGACTTAAAATCCAATGGACATTAGTCCGTGCGGGTTCAAGTCCCGCCTCGAGTACAAGAACCCTTGTTAATCTTTATGATTTTCAAGGGTTTTTTATTTCATACCAACTTTAACTGAGAAATCTTATAACCATAAAGAGCTGGTAGTTGAGCTCACTTAATAATTTTATCTATCCACTACAAGTAAAAAAATTCCTAAGTACAAGCCTATAACTTTTATTTTTGTAATTTATAGCTGTACAATACACTCCTTAAATTCTATGCAAAATCATAAAATAATTCAGAAGATAAAAATACTCCCCATCGTAGTTTTCTTCCTTATTGGCTTATGCCAGTTACAAGGACAACAATCTTTAGGAGCACAGCCTTTTTCTGATTCTACAGAAACTACATGGCAGACTTTCAAATATGATTTAGGTAGCGTTTTTGGAGGCGTAGGCTACTCCTACACCAGACCCTTACATTGGCAAGGCAAACAATGGGCTACCCTTGGAGCTATAACCGCAGGAACGGGAATACTTTATATTTTTGATGAAGAAACTTCTAATTTTTCGATACGCCAAAAAGAAGGAATTCCTGATTTTATAAGAGACTACGGAAGCGAATTCGGGAGCCCACAATACAACTACATGTTTACCGGAGGAGTCTACTTAACAGGCTTAGTCACCAAAAACGAAAAATTAAGACGTACTGGAGTTCTCTTAATCGCGTCTGCTACTTCCGCCGGACTACTACAGCAATTAACCAAATCTCTTGTAGGTAGAGCACGTCCCGTAAGCGGAAAAACAAAAGACACTTTTGATCCTTTTAATCCAAGTAGAAATTTTCATTCTTTTCCTTCTGGTCATACCATGTTAGCTTTTACCAACGCCTACGCTATTGCAAAGCAATTTAAAAATCCGTGGACAAAAGCAGGTATTTATACCGTAGGGCTCATCCCTGGTGTTTCTAGAATGTGGGACGGCCAGCATTGGTTGACTGATGTAGCATTAGGAATCGCCATCAGTATCTTCACTGTAGAATCTATAGATCGGTATCTTGATGGACGATACGATGAAAAGTATAATGACCAGTCTAAGAAAGTAAGTTGGAATTTAGACTTAGGACCCGGTAAAATTGGAATTGTTGGTCGGTTTTAATCCAAGAAATTATAGTACCCTAAAAATTACTAGTTATACTATTTTATGCTAGAAGAGCTTGTTAAAATTGATCAAGACATTTTTTTATATTTAAACGGACTTGGCACACCTACCTGGGACGGATTATGGATATATCTATCTAGAACATTAAGCTTGGTTACTATTCCTATTTACGTATTCATGCTCTACTACACCTATAGAAGTTTTGGGCTCAAAAAAACTATCTATATTGTAATTGCGGTTGTAGCACTACTATTAAGCACAGAACAACTATCGATTATTGTAAAAAATAGCGTAGCCAGATTAAGACCTTGTCATGACGAATACATTAGTCTTCTCATGCGAAATGTAAGAAATCATTGTGGTGGCAAATTTGGGTATTTTTCTGCCCACGCAGCTAACTCTTCAGCCTTAGCGGGATTCTTTAGTTTACTTTTTTACAAGAAAAATAAATTGATACTTTCAGGATTAGCATCTTGGGCACTCCTCGTAAGTTATAGTCGCATTTATCTAGGAGTACACTACCCTTTAGATATCATTACTGGATTAACTGTTGGCACAACATTGAGTTTCCTATACATTTTTCTACTCAAAAAACTACCTATTTTCAAGAACTCATATTTTATTTAAGGCATTATTACCTTGCAATACTGCTAAGAATGCAATGCCGGTTGGTTTAATGGTTTACGTGAACTTTACATTTGACAAATACTTCTAAAAAAACTACTGAGAATTTTATTTTAAGTTTATTTTGGCTACCTTATCTGAATAGCTATTTCTTACTTGTATAAAGTACCATTCAATAGCTTCCATAACCTTCATAAATACTAATTATTGAGCACCAACATCAGTTAAAAAAGAAAAAGCAACAGATACTTTTCCGTATTCATTTGCTTCCCTTACCACCTATTGAAATACCTAATCACTTTGAATAATAAATAGTTGAAAAAGGATTCTATTCTGTAAATCCTAAACTGCATACTTAACAAATTAAACATGAAAATTGTAATCCTATCCGCAAATCAAAATCTGTATTCTACAAAAAGACTCATTGAAGCAGGTGAAAAAAAGGGACATGAAATGGTTGTCGTTAACCATACTAAATGCGACTTAGTCATTGAAAAAAAAAGACCTTGTATTGTTTACAAAGGAGAAGAAATTACCGATGTAGATGGCGTAATTCCTAGAATTGGAGCTTCTGTAACTTTTTATGGTACAGCAGTTGTTAGGCAATTTGAAATGATGAAAGTCTTTACCGCAACGGAATCTCAGGCATTGGTGAGATCTAGAGATAAACTAAGAAGCTTACAAATTTTATCTAGAGCAGGATTGGGCTTACCCAAAACTGTTTTTAGTAATTACTCTAAAGACGTTAGCGGTGTAATTGATAAAGTAGGGGGAGCACCTCTTGTAATAAAATTATTAGAAGGTACTCAAGGCCTAGGTGTAGTTCTAGCAGATAATCGTAATTCTGCTGAATCTATTTTAGAAGCCTTTAATGGGCTACAAGCACGAGTTATCGTTCAAGAGTTCATCAAAGAAGCAAAAGGCGCAGATATTAGAGCTTTTGTTGTTGACGGAGTTGTTGTTGGCGCTATGAAAAGACAAGGTAAAGAAGGTGAATTTAGATCTAACTTACACCGTGGCGGTACAGCCAATATTATAGAATTGACAGATGAAGAAGAAAATGCAGCTCTAAAAGCCGCTAAATGTTTAGGCTTAGGTATTGCAGGTGTAGATATGCTACAGTCTTCTCGTGGCCCATTAATATTAGAAGTAAATTCTTCTCCCGGATTAGAAGGTATTGAAATTGCTACAGGAAAGAATATTGCAGGACATATTATAAAATACGTTGAAAGAAATGCCGAATAAAAAAATTAGAGTTTTAGGCCAACTTATCTTACCTGGTGAAACACATCAATTATCGCTAAATATAGCAAAACTACATACAGGCTCTACTATAGAAGTACCTGTTATAGTTTCAAGAGCTAAAGAAAGTGGCCCAACACTATTACTAACCGGCGGTATTCACGGTAATGAAATTAACGGTGTTGAGATTGTTCGAAAAATTATATCAGAAAAATACCATATTCCCACAGCTGGCATGACTATTTGCATCCCTGTGGTGAATGTTTTCGGATTTCTTAGCCAAACTAGAGAATTTCCTGATGGTAGAGATTTGAATCGTGTTTTCCCAGGAAGTCTTCGCGGATCCCTCGCCAGCAGGTTTGCGTACCATATTGTAAAAGAGATTGTTCCACATATTGATTACTGTATCGATTTTCATACGGGAGGCGATAGTCGTTTTAACGCACCGCAAATCAGAATTGGAAAAAATGATATAGAAAGCTTAGAGCTAGCTAAAATATTTGGCACTAGATTTATCATTACCTCAGCCAAAAGAGAAAAATCTTTTAGAGAGACCTTAAATAAGTTGAACAAGAAAGTACTCTTATTTGAAGGTGGAAAATCTTTAAACATCAATAATGAAGTTTCTAAGATTGGCTTAACTGGTGCCCTTAAAGTCATGCAACAATTGGGAATTCGTAATTTTCAAAAAGAAATAGCCACTCTAAAACCGCTAAAAGAAACTACGTATTTGGTGAGCGACTCTGCATGGATAAGAGCTAAATTCTCTGGTCTTTTTCACCCAACAGTACAACTAGGGCAGTTCGTAAATGTTGGAGACAATTTGGGAAGCTTGTCTGATCCGTTTGGTTATTTTGAGAAAAAACAAAAAGCAACTTTTTCAGGTCACATCATCTGTGTTAATCAATCTCCTATCGTTAATCAAGGGGATGCTATTGTACATATTACCAAAAATGAAGACCCTATAACCTAACGTTCGCAAAACTTAGGTAAATACAAAAAAAGGCTCAAGAAAATTATTCTTGAGCCTTTTTTATTTCCTATTCTGAAGTTTCTTACACGACAAGCTTTCCGTTAAGACGCTTATCTATCTTACGCTTAATCACTGTTAAACGCTTCATAACGTCCATTAGCTCTGTATCTTTACTTTCCTTGTATATTTCGTTTAGTGCCAATATCAAGGTTTTTGCTTCTCTTGAAGCCTCTACTCTATCGCTAGTTGTCATACCTGACATTTTTCGCCCTTCAAATTCTAATGCTTTTTCTAATACATCCATAGCTACATTTTTTAAATCTACCTTGTCTATAAATTCATTCTGTTCAAATACAACGATAATTTAAGACCCTTTATTATAAAATTCAAACATATTTTAGTTCCACAGTTAATGCAAATAAATAAATTCAAAAGTATAAAATCTTATAAACAAATCTACAAAATACCTAATTATACCAAACCATGAAATTTGCAATTAATAATATTTTAACCCTATTTGAATATAAGAAGATCCTATCAACCTAATAAAGGTTAATTAAATATAACTAAAAAAACTATTGCTTGAGATTTTTTATTACCCATTCTAGTTCTGGGTCTTCATCGTTAGCCCTATTTTCTTTGGTGGGAACAATACGCACATCTGGCTTTATACCGTATCCTACTTCTTTATGTTCGTAGGGAGATTGTATGTGTAACATTCCAAAACTGATCGTCACTTTTGAATTTGGCAACTGAATAAACTTACTAATTCCCGCAACTGTTCCGTTATAGTGCCCCCCTGTTTCTTCGCCCACAAATGTTGCCCTACCTGAACCTTTTAAGGCCGTTGAAAGAATTGAAGATGCAGAAAAAGAATTTCCATTAATTAAAACATATAACGCTCCATCAAAATGGAGCTCTTTGGGCTTTTTATTCTCTTTAGACGTTTTGAACTTATAATATAATACACCATCTTTCTTATGCGTTCTTGTATATTCTAACGGTACGGTAACTGGTGCTACAATAACACCAAGCACATTTAACAAAAAGGGATTTCTACGAGATATAAGTCCTTTATGAAAAGGGATTCTGGTTTTACTTTCTCCCTTACGTATAAATTGATGTTCTTTATCTGTTAAGTAAGCATACAAAAGAGCTATCTCATCTAACCTACCTCCTGTATTATCTCGGAGATCTAATACCAGTGTTTTAGCTTTAGCAGCCACTATCTTTTGAAAAGATTCTTCATAAAAATTGGAGTACGGACCATTTGAGAACCCTCTGATTTTCATATACGCTACCATACTATCTTGCTCTAGAAACCTAAAATTGCGCGTACACTGGTTTTTACTTTTGTCAAAACCGTATTTAGAATTATCCTTTCTCTTAATTTTATCCAAACGCTTTTTATCCTTCTTCTCTTGCTTTGTAAGTAGAGGCTCTTTTATGGTGGAGTCTTTTGGCATTTTCTTTACATTTGAAGAATCTTTTGGAATGGTCCTCAGCATTTTTGAGAAAACAGAATCTTTATGCCTAAGTTTTAACTCCAAGCTATCTAAACGTCCCTTATCTCGTAAATAGAAACCCGAAAAACGCAAGGCGACAAACCTATCTTTAAACGTAGTATTATACCCATCTGAAGAAAATACATGCTGGTAATTAGACACCAAATCCTCTATAGGCTCCTTATTCACCGCTAATACTTCTGCTCCTACAAGCGTACTATCTAAACCATAATTATCTCTTATTAGAAAGGCATCATCCACCTTCTCAAAAGCAAGATCATAAAATTCAAATTTATTTTTTCTACGTAGTTTACGTTCTTTTTTTGTAAATCTTGAAAATGGCGGACTCATAGAAATATGACCTTGTCTCACCTCTGAAACTACCGGCGCCAACTTCTTATAAAAGTTAGTACTAGCCATAGGTGCATCTATGGTTCCTTTTAAACTATCAAATTTACGATCTAAATCTTCCTCCGTTATAAACTGGTACAACCTAGGATGTAGCTTTTTTAATTTGGCATAGACATAATCTACATCTTCACGCAGCTCCTCTACCGTATGCAATTCTGTAATTTGATGGTTATAGCTCTTTACACTCACACATGATGTGATCACCAAAAACAATAAAAAAACTAAACATTTAACTCTCATAAATATGCTGCTAAGTGTCACCCTATGCTATGGAATGATTTGTAAAACAATAAACCTTGAAATTACTATTTTACTTGAAAAAGACTAACAGAATAAGGTTTTAATTATCTTTATTCCTAAGTTTATAAAATATGCTTAAAAGAATTCTAAAAGTAATTGCCGTAAGTATCGTGTTCTTTTTTGCGATACTATTTATATGCAATTACATTATTGATACGTCTACAGAAGAACAAACATACACATCAGTAGATAAAATACCTACCAATAAAGTTGGCCTAATTTTAGGAACTGCGAAGAGACTGGTATCTGGTCATCCCAATCCCTACTACACGAATAGAATTACCGCTACTATAGCCTTGTATAAGGCTAATAAAATAAAATTTGTACTCGTAAGTGGCGATAACGGAAGTATTTATTACAATGAACCTAAAGCTATTAAAAAGGATCTGATAAAAGGCGGAATTCCTGAAGATAAAATATTTTTAGACTATGCCGGATTCAGAACGCTAGATTCCATGATGCGCGCAAAACATGTTTTTGGACTTACTAGCGTTACGGTAATTTCTCAAGAATTTCACAATGACAGAGCCATTTACCTAGCCCATAAGAAAGGCTTAAAGGCCATAGGGTTCAATGCCAAAGACATCACCGGAAAAAACGGACTTAAAGTGCAATTACGAGAATATTTTGCACGTGTAAAAGTGTTTTTAGATCTACTAACAAATAAGCAACCTAAGTTTTACGGGGAAAAAATTGAGATAAAATAAGTCATCAATTACTCTAATAAAATACGTATAATTCCAATGACCGCAACAAACTCATTAATTCAACTCATCATAGTTTAGTACGGTAATTAAAGTCCTATCATTCTGGTTATGCAAGAACTCTAAGCAGTAAACACCATTTTTACATTGATTTATTACTAGGTTTTCTCCATATCCAATGTATTCTGCTATATTATCAGTTGCTACACCTTTACTCAGTAAGTAATTCTTAGCCGCTGTAGCTCTGTCTTGTGACAATGCTAAGTTTCTAGCATCGCTTCCACGGCTATTGGTGTGTGATTCTACCTTAAGTCTAATATTAGGGAAATTCACAACGACAGCAGCTACTTTATCTAATTCTGAAGCAATTGCAGGCGTAATGGTGCTTGAACCCTTCGCGAAATAGAATTTCTGTAACTTGATGACTGTTTTATTTTCTTTTTCTTCTACCACATCCTGAATAAAAGGCAAACCAATTTTTACATTTTGCGTAACAGCTTTTACTTCTTCCTCCTGAAGGAACTTTTCATAAAAACGTCCGTGTCCTTTCTTATACGCTTTTACAGCATAGCCTTTTCTAAACGGAATTTCGAATTCATAATTACCTTCAGCATCACTTACATCTTGCTTAAGAATATTTTCAGCCTCATCTAGTAACGTAATACTAGCTTCATCTATGGCACGGTTATTAGCTGGGTTCACAACTACACCTTTGACAACAATAGTTTTCAAACCTGGTTTTTCCGCTACTTTAAAACCATAAATATCATCCTTACCCTTACCTCCTTCTCTATTGGAAGAAAAATACCCTACATAAAGACCATCTGCTTCATTCTTTTTAATAATAAAACCGAAATCATCATAAGTACTATTAATTCCTTTACCAAGATTCACAGGGGTACTAAAACCATCTGTAGTTATATTTGAAGTATACATATCCATCCCTCCTAAACCATAAAAAATATCAGAAGAGAAAAACAAACTACCTTCAAAAATAAAAGGTGCAATCTCATTCCCAGAAGAATTTATTTTTGGTCCTAAATTAATAGGAGCAGACATAATTTGCCCATTATTGGTATGGACATAGTAAATATCTGTTCCTCCAAAGCCGCCTTCAAAATTTGCTGCAAAATATAGTTTACTTGTTCCTGCTTCATAATATGGGTAATAAAACGAAGTGCTTAAATCTCTTAGTAAGTATTCAAAATTTCCCTTTTCACCTACTAACCCAATGGCCAGCGTATTTTTGCCATTATTATCAAAGAGTAAATCATCGCCATCTGCGTTTGACAGCATATAGATGACACCTTTTAATGCATCAGAATAATAAGGGGTAGCCTTATGATATTTAGAAGTTGCCACCTTTTTAAATACTGCAGGCACCGTTACATCCCCATCTGTTTGTACTTTTCCAGAATAAATATCTAAATAGGATTCTCCAGAAGGCTCATAGATTTTTCCTTTGACTTTTGTACGACCACTAGTAAATAGTAATTCATCTTTATAAAATGCAGGAGAAAAATCTGCTTGTGGACTATTTAAATAACAATTAAAAAGAAGAAAATCTTGATCTTTATTGGTATTATCCTCTAAAATCTCAAAATTAAAATCGGCGTTATCTTTCAATTCTTTAGAAAAAAAACTAGAAAAGTTCTCCGTATAACTTGTAAATTCTTCCCTGCTTTTAGTTTTACTAATAGACAATAACAATTTATTAATGTATGGAGTAGTTAGGGTCGTATCTTTCTGGTATTGTTTCTCGTACAACTGAGCTGCTTTCGAATAGTTGCCAACCTTTAAATAAGAATCTGCTAGGTTTAAGTATTGCTGATTAGAGAGGCTATTTTTAGACAACTCTTTGGTATATTCCTTAATAGCATCTTTATAGGCATACTCAAAAAAGAAATAGTCGCCTTTAGATTTCTTCTGTGCATAGGTAAATGCACTAAACATCAGTAAAAATAATAGGATGGCTTTTAGTTTCATTTTCATGCTTTAGTATTAAAAGAATCTTGGTGTATCTATCTGTTTTGGTTTGCCTTTGGTATTCCCATTATTTTTATTCTTCTTATCACCGCCTCTACCAAAAAAGAATTTAAGCACTACCTCATGTGACCCATCATTATAGTTAGAAAAACCATTTACAGAATAATCATAAGAATAGCCCACATACATACTATTGGATACCTGCACCCCAGCTAAACCACTTACCGCATTATCAAACCTGTATGCAGCGCCTAAAGTTACCACATCACTAATTAAAAAATTGGTAGAGATATTTGCATTTAATGGCAAGCCTTCTAAATAATTTAAAAGCAGGGCGGGCTTAAACTTAAGATCGTCTGACAACTCAAATACATACCCTCCAATAAAATTGAATTGAGGTTTATCTTCTATAAACACAGAAACCTCATCATTGTAAACAATATCGGTCAAAAAATTTGGAACAGAAACACCGGTATACCAGTTATCACCATATAAAAATAATCCAGCCCCTATGGTTGGATAAAATTTGTTAAAGGAAGTTTCTGAGTTAAGAAGCGGTTCTCCCATAACTTCAAAACTACCTTTATTATAATCCACATTCAGCAAGGATCCACCCGCATCTACTCCAAAAGAAAGTTTTGTGTTATCGGAAACTTTTATTTGGAAAGAATACGCTAAATCAAAATATGTTTGTGTAGATGGTCCTAATTCATCATTAATAATATTAAATCCTAATCCGTTTTTTTCGTTAGAAAAAGGCATGTTAACGCCTAAACGCATGCTAGTGGGTGCACCATCCACAGAAATCCATTGCGCTCTATAGGAACCCGTTATTTCTGTATTTTCTAAGGTACCCACATATGCTGGATTAAAGCTCCCTATATTATACATGTATTGCGTGTACTGGGGCTCGCGTTGCCCGTAGGAAAAGTGTAGCGCTCCTAGCAATAGCACAAGTACGCCACCTATTTTTATATTCAAATTTTTCATTTTAAAAGTACTTTGCATATTATCTAATAATTTGAATCCACCCTTTGGTAATTGGCGACGAATCACCTAAATTCAAAACGTAATAATATGTTCCTTTTGGAAGGTCTCCGTTTTTACTCGTTCCACTCCAGTTATTTTGATAGCGTTCTGCTTTAAATACTTGATTTCCGTAGCGATCAAATATTTCTATACTATTGTTTGGGTAGCTTTCTATACAACTGATCGTTAAGGTATCATTTATTCCATCGCTATTTGGCGAAAACTGATTAAATAACACGCCACATTCACGATCACAAGCTCCTGCAGAAGTGTTAGGAATACAAGGATTAAAATTCCCAGGATCTAATTGATCTACAATACCATCCGAATCACTATCTAGTGTATTAGAATCTAAAGCATCTATAATGCCGTCATTATCTTCATCTAGCGGGTTTTCCAAATCGTCACCTACTTCCATAGCATCTAAAATACCATCGTCATCGGAATCTACATTATTTGGATTGGTTCCTAGTTCATTTTCCTGACTATCTGTTAATCCATCTTCATCTGTATCTAAAATACATTCTACTACGGTCACGGTAATCGTAACAGAAGCATCTGAACAAGGTGCCACGGCAGTATCTGTTGTAAACGTAAAGGTGTAATTGCCTTCAGGAGCATTTATAAAATCTACAGTATCTGTTCCAGAGATTGTTAATCCATTGGTAGGGTCGGACGTAATTACCCATGTTCCTGAAACATTTTGAGTTAGTCCTGTATTTAAATCTATTACATTCGGAAGATCTGCACCGGCAACGTTACACACATTTAACAGTGTTGTTGATGCCTGAACTACAGGTTCATTACTAATGGTTGCGATAACCGGAATACGATCTGATGGACAACTTCCCAATACTGCTTCTGCATAATAAGTAGTTGTCTGTGTTAAGTTTGGCGTGGTAAAACTACCCGTATTTTCCTCTAATGGCGTTGTACTATCCATAGTAGCGTACCAATTGATAACACTACCTGCCGTTGCTGTTGCTTCTAAGGTCATAATCCCTTCAGAACATAAAGCATTTTCCGTTGCTGCTATTTCTGGCTTTTCATTGACTACAAGTGAAACAGATAGTACTGGACTTGCACAATCATCATCACTATCATCTGGAGTTCCTTCATCATTTAAAAAGAAGGCATAAAAGGTACCCTCTTGAGAAACTACCGTAGAGGTTAAGTACACATCCATTCTGGTATAATCATTACTCCTACTCCAAACCAATTGCGTACCAGCGGGCGCTGTGCTGTCTGTATATGCTGCTAAATCCTGACTTATCGTTTCCCCTTCAACCACACAAAATTCTGTTGGCACATCCGTATTTAACTGAGGAGGTGTATTTCCTGCATCACAAGGAGTACATTCTGTAACAAAAATAGTAACCTCTATACTCTCTACAGGACAAGAAGGTGCACCTGCATAACTTGGTGTATACGTATACATATAAGAGCCAGATGGTTGCCCAAAATAATTTACTCTATTTGCCCCATTGATTGAAGTGCTCTGACCCGAAGGAGCTTGTATTAAATTCCATACTCCACCGGTGGTTTCTCCGGTAAGAGCAGAGTCCAAATCTATAGTAGCACCAAAAAAACCTTGATTACACGCTTGATTATTACTGCTTAGTACACCTAAAGAAGGAGCGGTATCAAAACTAATGGTTGGTATACTTACAACAGGTGAAATACATGCGTTCCCATTTTCTGTACCATAATAGAATCCGTAAAAATTTCCTCCTGAAGTAATAATTGAAGCATCTAGAAATGAAGCTTCATCGTCTGGATCTGGAGTAGCGTCTGTACTCCAACGTAAGGTGGTTCCGGACGGTGCTGCTCTTGTTACAAAACTAGATAAATCTACCTCAACCCCTGAACAATATCGTGTAGGAATATTGTTTATAACTGGCGGAGCTATTGCTCCTGCACTACATCCATCATTGTCTACTAAAGTAATTAGAGCATCACTACTAGAGTTTCCTGCTACCGTAAATTCTATATTATCAGTACTTGTTAATCTAATTTGCACACTTTCATTTCCTTCAAATAAGGCATCATCTGCAGGAATTAAAGTTAATTGAGCAGTTCTAACACCATTTGGAATACTAACATTGGATCCAAGGTCTGTATAATCTGTACCTGAAGTTGCGGTACCACTAAAAACGAAATTTACTACCACATTACCTCCTGTAGTATTCACGGAGCCTAAATCTATTTCAAAAACACCTGTGTCATTGGCCGGTGTTCCTTCTGTTGCTATAGCATCTGTTGCAGCAACAACCACGGTAGACTGTGCGGATAGGAAGAGTGGTAAAAATATAAATCCGATGATAAGTACTAAGCGCGTAAAATAGTTGGCGCAACTAGTCCTATCAATTGGTTGGCATAGGGTATTCATGGTTATAGTGTTTTATTTCTTAGAAAAACAAAAATCTCTCTAATTTTTGCTTCATTTAAAATAGACCCCAATATTACTCAAAATATTGATTATTAAGTCGATAAAAGAGGTGAAATACCTCTTTTATCGGTGTAAAAAGTAACTCAAAAGAGTTTAAACAATTTCAGCAGATTTAGCTTCAGCACTTGAATCTATTTTCTTCACCAAACCTTGCAAAACTTTTCCTGGTCCTACTTCAATAAACTGAGTAGCACCACCTTTAATCATATTCTGAACACTTTGCGTCCATTTTACAGGAGCCGTTAATTGAGAAATAAGATTTTGTTTAATTTCTTCTGAATCCATAATTGCCGTTGTGCTTACATTTTGGTAAATAGGGCACGAAGGTGTATTAAAAACAGTATTTTCAATTGCCGCTGCCAACTCTTCTCTAGCAGGCTCCATTAACGGAGAATGAAAAGCACCACCTACCGGTAACATAAGCGCTCTACGAGCACCAGCTTCTTTCATCTTCTCACAAGCAATAGTAACCGCTTCTACTTCTCCAGAAATAACTAATTGCCCTGGGCAGTTATAGTTTGCCGCTACAACAACACCAGGTACTTCTACACATATTTTTTCCACGACATCATCTGCCAATGCTAAAACTGCAGCCATAGTACTCGGCTGTAATTCGCAAGCTTTTTGCATGGCTAAGGCTCTTTGAGAAACCAATTTAAGTCCGTCTTCAAAATTTAAGGTTCCGTTTGCTACTAAAGCAGAAAACTCCCCTAATGAATGCCCAGCAACCATATCTGGTTTAAAAGCATCCCCCATCACCTTACTCATTATAACAGAATGAAGAAAAATAGCGGGTTGTGTTACTTTTGTTTCCTTTAAGGCTTCTGGAGTACCTTCAAACATAATGTCTGTGATACTAAAGCCTAAAATTTCATTTGCTCTTTCAAAAAGTTCTTGAGCAATAGGATAATTTTCATAAAGGTCTAAACCCATTCCTACAAATTGTGCTCCTTGACCTGGGAAAATATATGCATTCATCGTTTTAATTCTTTTAATTATGCCGCAAAAATAGTGATAATATTTATTCTGAATCGAATGAGACTACTCTTTAAACCAACCAGAGTACATCACATAACTTTCTGCTATTCGATCTATTTCGCCAGAACTTAGTTCTGGACTTATATCTTTTATTTTTTTTGCTGGCATTCCTGCAAATATAGTACCGCTAGGCACATGAGTTCCTTTAGTTACTACTGCTCCCGCTGCAATAATACTATTACTCTCAACGATACAATCGTCCATAACAATACTCCCCATACCTACAAGCACATTATCATGTATGGTGCACCCATGAACGATAGCATTATGCCCAATAGATACATTATTTCCAATAGTGGTTGGTGACTTTTTATAGGTAGCATGTATTACCGCTCCGTCTTGTATATTTACTTTGTTGCCCAATTTTATATAATGCACATCTCCTCTAAGTACGGCACTATACCATACACTACATTGATTCCCCATAGAAACTTCTCCTACAATAACTGCATTCTCTGCTATAAAGCAGTCTTCGCCTATTTTAGGTGTGTTCCCGTTTATTGTTTTTATAATCATCCTATTTATCTTTTATCACTTGTAATACAAATACCTATTCAAAATAAGCCAGCAAATCTTTCTTCTTTGAAGCCGAAACCAAAAGTTCCTTGCCATTAGATAGAATAACGCTCCCCCCTTTTCCTTTTACATATTTAACCACTTCATTTACATTTACTACATATGATTTATGAACTCTTGCAAAAGAAAAGTCTGCTAAGGCATCTTCAAAATACTTGAGCGTTTTACTAACTACTATCCGCTTATCGTTAATGTAAATCTCGGTATAATTATCATCTGCTTTACAATACATAATATCTGCCACATTTAATACCTGAAAACCATCTTGTTGGGGAATAGTTATTTTACCTTCTACCGTACTTAATTTAGGCTTTAAAATTCTGTCTTCCAAAGCATTTTCTTTCTGTCTAATTTCTTTCACATAATCTACCGCCTTAATCAACTCATCTATACTAATAGGCTTCATTAAATAGTAAGCCGCATGATTGTTTAAAGCATCCATGGCGTAATTATTATAAGCCGTAACAAAAACAGTCTCAAAGGTTCTTTCGGGCACTTGTTCTAATAAATCAAAAGCATTCCCAAAGGGCATTTCTACATCTAAAAAAACCAAATCTAATTCATTATCATGAATTAAAGCTAAGCCTTCTTTAATTGTAGCGGCCTCACCAATAAGTGTAACATCTGGACAATATTTAGCTAAATAGTTCCGTAAAATCTCTCTACTATTCGCTTCATCTTCTACGAGAATTGCTTTCAATTTCATATGAATTATTTTATAAGATTGATTTTATTACTGGTCTTTCTTTAATAAAAAAGAGACCTTTGTTCCTGTGCCATCCTCCTTATAATCAGTGATAAACACATCTACTTTATCCTTGTACATATCATTAAGAATATCAATTCTTTTTTTGATATTCCCCATGCCTTTAGATTTTTGCTTTTTCTGATTACTTGTTTTTAATTCGGCTGACCTTTTTCTTCCTATTCCATTGTCTGAAATAGTTATTTCAATACTATTTTTAGTTTTATTCTTAACATCAACCATTAAAAAACCCTTTTCGTCTTTATACCTAAGTCCATGCCAAATAGCATTTTCAATATAAGGCTGCAATAGCATAGGAGGAATTTGATAGGAAGCTACATCTATATCCTTATCTATTTTTATTTCATAATCAAACTTATCCGAGAAGCGAGAATGCTCTAATTTGGTATAGAGTTCTAGGAGCTCTATTTCTTTAGTTAATGGGATAAAATCTTCTTCTGAATTTTCTAAAACAGCACGCATTAACGTAGAAAACTCGCTTAGATAGCGATTAGCACTTCTTTCATCGCTCTTAGCAATATAATTATTTACAGAATTTAGTGCATTAAAGATAAAATGTGGATTCATCTGTGTACGCAATGATTTTAAAGCTAATAAATTATTAGCTAGTTTCTGTTGTTTGTTACTTCTATAAAAGAAATACGTAGTTAACCCCAATAGTAAGATCCCAAAAACTAAAGAATATATCAGCCACTTTTGTCGCTCCACCAATTGCTCACTCGTCAATACCAAATCATACTTACTTTGGTACAACTCTCTTTCTTTTTCTAACCCTGAAATTCTATTCTGCTTTGTAGCTATCTCTCTATTTAATCGCGTAGCTCTAGAAATTTCTTGTTCCTTTCTAACATAGAGAGTATCTACAATACTCACATATTCTTGATAGGTTTCTAGCGCCTTATCAAAATCTCCTTGATATTTATAGACCTCTGATAGTTTTCTTGTCGCATCTTTTTGCACGACCAAATCATCATCTACACCCGCTTCAACAATACTTTCTTGCAGGTAAGGTATTGCCTGGTCATACTTCTGTTGCGATAGTAAAGCGTTTCCTATTTTATATTTAATACGCTGTGAAGAAATAGAGTCGGACCCTGCGTTGACTCCTGAGGTTTTTGCTACTCGTTTTTGCGGAGCACTTATATCTTTTAAATCTTCTAAACTTTTTTTACGAAGACTAACCTCTTTATCATATTCGTTCCTTTTATTATAAAAGTCGGCCACTTTTTCCTTTTCCTGTACGGCTCTTTGTGGTGCTTCATTTTTAGACAACTCTAAGGAATTATCATAATACTCCTCTGCTTCTTCTAATTGATTATCTGCCGCATAAGCATCGGCTATTTTAGAATTTAAATCTGTTATCTTAGGAGTAATTGATTTGGTTTTAGCCAAATTAAGTCCTAATGTATAATTTTCAATAGCTTTATCAGTAGCTCCTAATCCTTTATTTACATCACCCAAACCTTCATAAACTTGCGCTTTTTGAAAACTAGATAAGGTGCCTTTGTTGGCTAAGGCTGAAAATAAGGATTGTGCATTTTTATACTCTTTATTTGCTAGATAACTTTGAGCCAACAAAAGCTCTGTTTTAATAGACTCAAGAGCTAAAAGCGACTCTTTAAAGCTATTAATGGCTAAATCATACTGCTTGTGGTATTGGTAAATTTCACCTAAGGTTGAATATGATTTTGAAAGCAAGGTCTTATCTCCATTTTTTCCTATTTGCACGATAGCTTTAGTAACAAAGTCGATACTTTTTTCAATATCTGTTTTCTTATATGAATTTGCACTGTCTAATAATTGCTGAATAGAGGTCGTATTTCTACTTTTTGAAGCGGCGGAAGATGTTTTGCTCTCTGGAATGTAATCTCTAACACGGACATCTACATCTTCCGAACTCTTAACCACATGAGTAACCGTTTCAAAAGAAGCGCTTTCAAACATTAACTCATCTCCGATAATAGCTTTGATTCTAAATTCTCCTAAACCATTTGTCACCGTATAGCTACCACTGCTGGTGGTTACGGTTACGCCTGATATAGGCTCCCTATTATCCTCTCCTTTTACAGACCCCTTTATCTCAAAACTAGAACCCAGGTTTTGCGCCTGTAAAAAAGTAGCAAAGCAACAGAAGAGAATTAAAAAAAATAGATTTTGCCTTTTATACATCATTACTTAACTAAAGGATAAACTTAGTTGTTTTTCATGGCATTAAAAAATGCTGAAATAATTGATTCCTATAAAATTAGCATGGAATAGCAGGCTTTACAAAGTGAAGCAACAACTTCCCTCACCCAAATAGCTACTTCCCTCAGTACTCATTTTTTTTAAAAAAGTTTGCCGCTAGTTTTACACTAAGACAAAAACAATTTAAACATATAATAACATGAAAAATATTACAAGAATTATTGGATTAAGTTTTTTGGCTCTTGCCGCCACAACGGTATATGGTTGCGAAGCAAAAGTAAAAAAAGACCCCACAACGCCGGTTATTGCACAAGCGCATGCCCCGGTAACACACAAGCACATTAATAATACCGTTAAAATTGCATTATTGTTAGACACTAGTAATAGTATGGACGGATTAATCGATCAGGCGAAATCACAGCTTTGGGATATCGTTAATAAATTTGCCTATGTAAAAGCACGCTGCGGGAATGATACAAATCATGATTATATAAGGCCAAATTTAGAAATTGCCTTGTACCAATATGGCAATGACAATTTATCTTCGAGCGAAGGATACATCCAACAAGTATTAGGGTTCAGTGGTGATCTTGATGAAATATCAGAAAAATTATTCTCTCTGAATACCAATGGTGGTGAAGAATATTGCGGACAAGTAATTCAAACATCCTTAAACCAATTAGATTGGGGTAAAAATGCAGATAATTTAAAAATGATTTTCATTGCTGGGAATGAGCCTTTTACCCAAGGAAAATTAAACTACAAAGATGCGGTTACTAATGCTACCGAAAAAGATGTAATGATCAATACTATTTTCTGTGGCAACTACCAACAAGGAGTTTCTAGCCAATGGAAAAATGGCGCTACGCTAACAGGTGGCGATTATATGGCTATTGACCATAACAAACATGTTGTACATATTGACACCCCATATGATGCTAAAATTGTAAGCTTAAATTCAAAATTAAATACTACGTATATTGCTTACGGTAGCTTGGGGCAAGCTAAATTGGAAAAGCAGTACACGCAAGATAGCAATGCCATGGAAGTTGAGGAAGCTGTTGCGGTAAAAAGAGCGGTTAGCAAGAGCTCTAGACTGTATAACAACGCAACTTGGGATTTAGTGGATGCAGCAGACGATAAAGAATTTGATGCTTCAACCTTGAAAAAAGAACAGCTACCTGCTGCTTTGAAAAATAAGTCTGACAAAGAAATCGTGAAATACATCAGTGTAAAAAAAGAAGAACGGACTGCCATTCAATCCGAAATTAGAGAACTGAATAAGAAACGTGAGCAGTTTATCACACAAAATCAAACTGATGGAAATCAAGGAGAATTAGAAAATGCGATGCTATCTGCTATAAAAAAGCAGGCAGAAAGAAAGAATTACAAATGGGATGAGTAATTCATAATTATACAAAATGCAAAAAAACCTGTAGCTTTCGCTACAGGTTTTTTTTTATATATTTTTTATTTTATTAGTAATTAGCGGCTGGACATTTACAATCATATCTTTTCTCTGATTGCAAGAAGTCATACCCAAGGGTAATCTGATGAAAACCACCATTATCAAAACGGATATCTCCCATTTGATAGGAGTAGTTATAAGACACCATGAAATTTTTGTAATTAACCCCAACTATTGGCGTAATTAACTGCAAACGTTGTTCTCCAAAATCGGTTCCCGTAGTATACTGCGCTCCATCAAAACTTCTGCGGTATGAAATACCACCCCAAACTTTTCCGAAATCTACATCCTTATATACTTTCGCATTAAAATCCATTGATTTTTCTTGTGTAAAATCGGTCATTTGAAACATTAACGAAGGCTCTAACTGCCACTCTCCACGACCAAAAACATACCCAACAGAAAATAAGTATCTTCTTAAATTATCAATTTCTGGCACCGCAGGGTTATCATCTCTATCTTTATAATATAAATTACGCTTGCTACTTAATACATTTAAAATAGAGGCATGTGCATAAAACTCTAAGTAATTATAAGACATTCCTAAATCTGTATTAAAATAGGTTGCACTTATCTTAGAACCAACCACTGCCGGATCTGGTATTACTGATCTAAACTCTGATTCATCTAAACTACTTTGTAAAACTGTACCACTTAAGCCAAAAGAAAGCTGGTTTAAATTACGTGCATCGCCACCAAATCTTAAATGGTGCGCATAAGTAAATTTTACACCTGTTTGTGAATGATACCCATTTGCATCATTAAAAATTATAGCACCAACACCGCTTTTCTCACTAACTCTAAAATGAGCATTCAAGGTTTGTAAATTTGGAGCGTCGTCTACATCAAACCACTGCTTTCTAGCGGTAAGTCTAATTTTACCACCTTCACCAATACCTGCCATAGCAGGATGAACTAAGTAATAGTTATCAGATAAGTAATCAAAATAAACTGGGATGCCTTCTTGTGCTTTGGTCGGAGCTACAAACAATACTAAGAGTAGCGTTATTAAGTAAAACTTTTTCATTTATAGGTTTAAAGAGTAGTGTGTTCTAATTTTCCAAATATAAAGTATAACGTCTTAAATACAACATTATTATATATAGCTATAGTGCCAATAACTTTGTATTTTTGCTGTAAAAATAAAATCAAGATGAAAGAGTTTACGATAACTATTGTAGAAACTAATAATCCAGCCATACTTAAGTTCGATACGAACCACTTTATTACTAAAAGCAACAATTACGAATATAAAGATATTGATGAGGCTAAAAATTCTCCTTTAGCACAACAATTATTTTATTTACCCTTTGTAAAAACCGTGTATATCTCTGCAAATTTCATTGCTTTAGAACGTTTCAGCATTGTAGAATGGAGTGATGTTCAGGACGAAGTTGCACAACAACTAGTAGAGTACTTAAACAGTGGAGAGCCTATAGTTTTTGAAGATAAAGACCCTAAAAAAGTACCCGCTACAGTTTACGCTGAAAGCACACCCAATCCTGCGGTAATGAAATTTGTTTCTAACAAAACTATTGTACCGACAGCTTTTGAGTTTAAAAATATTGACGAGGCAAAAGACTCTGATTTAGCGAAAAAACTATTTCACCTTCCTTTTGTAAAAGAAGTTTTCTTTGATGAAAATTATGTATCTGTTACTAAATATGAAGTGGCAGATTGGAATGAGGTTACTTTTGACATCAGAGAATTAATCAGAAATTTCATAGGAGACGGTCTTGAAGTAGTCTCTGCAGAAAGTGTGGTTAAGAAAAAGGCTGAAGCTCCAAAAACTCAGCTTCAAGATGCTAATGTTGACGATACTTCAAAAAAAATAATTGACATTTTAGAAGAGTATGTAAAACCCGCTGTTGCTAGTGATGGTGGTAATATTATGTTTAAGTCCTACGATAAAGAAAGTAAGACGGTAAATGTAATTTTACAAGGTGCTTGTAGCGGTTGTCCTTCTTCTACTTTTACCCTTAAAAATGGAATTGAAAACATGCTTAAAGAAATGATGACAGATCACGTAGAGCACGTTGTTGCTATAAATGGCTAAGATTTTCTTTTACAGCAAATAATTTTCCTACAAAAATACCATAATCGATTTGAAATTTCTTACTTTTAAGGAAACACAAAAAACAAATAATCATTATGGCAATTTTAAAAGTAATTGAAGTTTTAGCAAATTCTGAGAAAAGTTGGGAAGATGCAACTAAAAAAGCAGTAGCTCAGGCATCAAAAAGTGTGAAAAATATTCGTTCTGTATATGTTAACGAGCAAAGTGCTTCTGTTGAAGACGGGGAAGTAAAAGATTTTAGAGTGAATGTAAAAATTACCTTTGAAATAAAATAGTTCCCTCTCTAAAAAAGTATGAAAAGCGCATTTTATGCGCTTTTTTTATGCCCTGAAATTGTAATAACCGTATAAATGACGCTAATAAGACAACTTTTGCCGTAATCCCACGGTTTGATAGGATTTTAATTTCTTATGAAGTTACTTTGCCCTGAAAGAGAAAGTACAATACAATAAAATAATAACATGGAAAAACTTACAGATTATCAAGAACACATAGACAATGCCATTAATTGGATTTGGGCAGCATTACCCAATCTAATTCTTGCCATTTTTATCTTTATAATCGGATTGTGGCTTATTAAAATGATCAATAAGATGGTCCGCAAATTCTTTGTTAAGCACGACTATGATCCTTCCTTAGAAAGCTTTTTACAAAGTCTTATTAGTATAGGATTGAAAATAACCTTATTCGTACTTGTTATTACACAGCTAGGCGTGCAATCTTCTTCGCTAGTTGCCATAATTGGTGCTGCAGGTCTTGCTATTGGTTTAGCTTTGCAAGGTTCTCTAGCAAACTTTGCAGGTGGCGTATTAATCTTAATATTTAAACCCTTTAAGGTTGGTGATTTCATTGCTGCTCAAGGCGTAGATGGTACCGTTAAAGAAATTTCTATATTCACTACAAAATTAAGCACCTTCGGAAATCAAATTGTAATTGTTCCTAATGGGCAACTCTCAAATAATAACATTACTAATTATAACGCACAAGATACGCGTAGAGATAAAATATCTATCGGTATTGGATATAGCTCTGATTTAAAAAAGGCTAAAGATGTACTTTTAAAAATTTGTGCTGATAATGAAACTATTTTTAAAGACCCAGCGCCTGTAGTTTATGTAGATGAATTGGCAGATAGTTCTGTAAATCTTACGCTGCGTTTTTGGGCTAATAATGCTGATTTCTGGGAAGCACATTTCTTTGTGATGGAACAAACCAAACTTAGATTTGACGAGGAAGGTATTGAAATTCCTTTCCCACAAGTGGTACAATACAATAAGTAGATCTAGGCTTTCTTTTTAAGAAGTATAAAGTCTTTTAAATAATAAGGTTCAAAGTAAGCAACATTTTCAAGGTTGTTTTCTTTGAACTTTTTATAGGATAGCATAGCCATTTCTTTTGCGGATGGTACCACGGTAGTATCAAAACTAAAATTAGGGTGGGACAATGTATCCTTACATTTCTGAGCACCGCTCCCTAATATGAGCACTTTACCTTTTGCTGCATACTCCTGAAATGAATTTTCATCAATAATTTCAGCTTTCGTTTCCCTAATCTCTTCCATATCTTGGTTAAAAACACTGGAGTAGACTTCCATGCGGCGCGCATCTAAAACTGGAATAACAAAATTTACTTCAGCATCGTTAGCCTGGCTTGCCATACTTTCTAAAGTAGGAATAGCTATTAAAGGTATGTCCAATGCAAAACACAAGCCCTTAGCTGCAGAAACACCAATACGAAGACCTGTATACGATCCTGGACCTTTACTGACTGCCACAGCGTCTATATCAGCCATTTGTAAAGAAGCCATTTGCAATGTTTCTTCTATAAACACATGCAATTGCTCTGCATGAGAATATGCCGCGCTATCAAATTCTTTAATCGCCAACAAGTTTCCATTTTCAGCTATGCTCACAGAACAGTTTGTAGTCGCTGTTTCTAAATTTAAAAGTAGTGCCATAATAGCTGCAAAGATACATGCATGAATGAAATTTAAAAACAAAAAAAAGACCCATAATTTAATATGGATCTTTTATATCATTTTGAACTGAGAATTAATCTAAGGTAATAGGCATCCCAAAATAAAATTCTAATACTTTAAGTCTAAAAATGTAATCATATTTTGTGCGTATCAATTGCGCCTCCGCATCATCTACTCTAGATTGTGCTTGACTATAATCAAACGAGTTCATTAAACCTACATCAAAACGTTCCTTAGAATATTCAAAGGCCAAACGTCTTGCTTCCACTGTTTTTTCTGCGGCTTCATAGGCTTTAGCAAAACTTTTAACATCTACGTACGCTTGATTAATTGTGGTTTCTAGCGCTAATTTATCTTGCTCTAACTGATTCTTTGCTCTATCAATACCTATTTTAGATCGTTTGATATTATTCTTTACTGTAAAGCCATTAAAAATTGGAATGCTTAATTGCGCTCCATAAGAAATACCATCATTGATCCATAACTGGTCTCTAAAACTATCTCTAAAAAACTGACCAGTACCAGCATCAAACTGCTGTTGGCTAGAGTATCTAGTATTGTAATTAAAGAAAGCTCCCAAAGTAGGCAACAAAGCTCCTTTGCTTATTTTTAAATCTTTTTCTGCTATATCTACATTCATCTCTGATAATTTAATATCATTTCTGAAGGTCAGCGCTTTGTCATATATGGTCTTTGGAGAATTAGTCAATACTTCTGATGGCGGAATTTCAAAAGACTCATCGACAATATCAAAATTCTCATATGCTGTAATTTGCAGTAACTGTGCTAAATTAATTTTAGAGATTATGATTGAATTTTCTGCGTTTACTATTTGTTGCTCTTGTGTAGCTGCTGTTGCTTCAACCTCTAATAAATCTCCACGCGCCACCACGCCAGCCTCTACTAACTCTTTCGTACGTTTTAAATCTTGCTGCGTCACGGCATACTGCGCATTAAATACACGTAAAGATTCTTTGTTAGACAGTACTTGTAAATAAGCATTGGCAACATTTAAACGTATATCATCTTTTAGATTATCTAAGCGGTATTGGCTAGAAATAGCATTCAACTTAGCTCTATTATAGCGGTGCAAATTTCTGAGTCCGTCAAACAAGGTTACGTTAGAAGAGAAACCCCCAGTAGCTGTAAAAATAGTCGTGGTTACCGCTTGGTTTGTTGTAGGGTCAAAAGAAAGACCTGTATTCCCTGAAACAGAACTTGATGCATTTAAGTTAGGCAAAAAATCACCAAGGGCATCCGATTTTTCAAGTTGCACATTTTGTAAGTCCAACTCAAACTGTTCAATAGTTAAGTTATTCTCTACAGCATATTCCACGCATTCTTGAAGTGTCCATTTCTTAGATTGCGCACTGGCTATTCCTACGGAACACAAGAATACTGTTAGTATTATTTTGAATTTCATGTGATTGTGTTTTTTGATTGCTTAATTAGATTGATGAAGCATTAGTCTTCTTTTTCGTCTTTAACCGTTTTATTCCAAACTTTGATTTTATCCTCTTTTGTAATTCCTGATAATATCTCTACAAAAATTCCGTCAGACACGCCAATCTCTACATCTCTCTTTTCAAATTCATCTTCTCCTTTTAGCACCTCTACATAGGGCTTTTCCGTTTTTGTATCGAACTGCAGCAATGCTTCTTTAACCGCTAAAACACTATCTTTTTGTTCTAAAACAATTGCCGCATTTGCGCTATATCCTGCGCGAATAAGAAAATCGTCTTTCATATCAATATCACCTTCAATTTTAAATTGTACAGCTCCTTGATCTTCGGTCCCTTTTGGAGCTATAAATTTTAATTTAGCTTTTAGTTCTTGATCTTGAACTGCACCCATCGTAATATTTAGAGGCATTCCTATTTTCAACTTTCCTACTTCAGCTTCGTCCACCTTTCCTTCAAAAATCATTTTACTCAAATCTGCAATGGTGGCAATCGTTGTACCATCATTAAAGTTATTACTCTGAATTACCTGATCTCCTTCTTTCACAGGAATCTCCAAAATAGTTCCTGAAACTGTAGCTCTAATATTCGTATTGGCCGTTGAAGAACCTCCAGCAGAACCTTTTCTTATAATTTGATAATCTGCTTGCGCATTTCCTAATTCCTGCTTTGCTTGATTATACTGCAGTTGTAAGCTATTGAAGTCTTGACTAGAAATTACTCCCTTATCAAAAAGAATTTTGTTACGGTCATACTCAATCTTAGTATTGTTTAAAGCTAGTTGTGCATTTTTTACTCTACCCCCTGCTTGGTTCATAGACTGCTCATTAGGCACCACTTTAATTTTAGCAATTAAATCTCCTGCCTTAACTTTTACCCCTTCCTCCAAATAAATTTCTTCTATAATTCCTGAGATTTGAGGCTTTATTTCAATCTCATCTTCGGGAATAACCTTACCGGTAGCCACGACCTTATTAATGATATTCTCTTTTGTAGCCGTCTCTGTTTTATAAAGTTCTAAAGGCTTACTATTAGATTTCATAACCCAAGTAACAGCAGCCAGAAGTGCCAACACAAAAATTGCGATCAGGGTGTATTTTAAAAATTTATTCATGTTTCTTAGTTATTTAGTTGTTTGTTAGTCTTCTCTTAATGCTTCAATTGGTTTAATTCTTACTGCCCTTCTCGCTGGAATAAGCCCTATGAGTATACTCAACAAGGTCATCAATGTAAAGGATACTAATATCTGTGTCATACTTACGGTTGGATTCACAAAAGGAACATCTGTATTAGATGCTGTTTGCACATTCAGAATGTATAAAAACCCTACCGCAATAATAAAACCTACAGCTCCAGCGACGACCGTTAATACTATAGATTCTAATATGATCTGACGTTTAATTACTTTAGGAGTTGCTCCCAGAGCCCTTCTAACTCCTATTTCTTTGGTACGTTCTTTTACTGTAATCAATAAAATGTTAGATACCGCGATAACTCCTGCTAACATGGTAAAAATACCCACAAAAAAAGCAAAGCCTTGTAAGACCATGGTAAAAGCAGATATTGCTGTAAATATTTGAGAAAAATCAAAAGACCCTATCGCTCTATTATCATCTGGATGTATATCATACTTTACCTTTAGCAGTTCTTTTATTTTAGCTTCTGCTTGTGCCACAGGATATTCTGGCTTAATCAATATTGCCATCCAACCTACTCTCTCTCCAGAATTAAAAGAACGTTGAAAGGTAGTAAACGGAATGATTACCGAATTTTCGCCGTCAAAATCAAAATCACCACTCTTCTCATACACCCCAATTACTGTAAAGTATATATTATTAATACTTATATCTTTCCCAATAGCGCTGATGCCTTTATCAAAAAGTAATTCATAAGTTTCTAGGCCAATGACACATACTTTCTTTCCATTATTAACATCATTTAAATTGATAAACCTGCCCTCTACAATTTTCTTCTTATTAACCAAATCTATAGTTGAAAAATCTCCAAAAACTCTAGATCCGCTTGTTCTTCCTTCTCGCTTTACCACTACAGCTTGCTGAAAACCGCCTAATTCTATTCTCGGAGAAATAACATCTACTTCCTCTACTCTTTTAGAAAGCATGGTTATGTCATCCATCTCATATTCTACAGGCCTACCTCTTTCAAAACCTTTATATGGCATAGAGGTTTCTTGCCCCCACACAAAAAGACTGTTAGATGCTTTTCCTGCAAATATCCGATCAAAACCATTAATCATCCCTGTAGCAGATCCTAAAAGTAAGATCAAAATAATTATAGCGAATATCACACCCAAGGTTGTTAGTACCGTGCGCAACATATTTTTAGTTAGTGTACTAAAAACTTCGCTCCATAAATCTCTATCAAACAACCACATATTAATCAGAATTTAGTGCTACAATAGGTCTTACCTTAGAAGCTTTTCGCGCAGGAACCCAACCCGCAACTACTCCTGAAATTATTAATACTAATGTTGCTATTACCACGGTAGAAACATCTACAGACGGATTAGAAAATGCCGGAGTATCTATAAGCGGTGCTACTATTGCTAATATTCCCATAGCAAATAATAACCCTACAAATCCAGATATGGTGGTGATCACAATAGACTCATACAATACCAAACTTAAAATCTGATTAGGTCTAGCCCCAAGTGCTTTACGAATTCCTATTTCTTTAGTACGCTCTTTGATAATAAAGACGAGTATATTTCCAATCCCAACTATCCCAGCTATTAAGATTAAAAAGCCTACGCCAATACTCATCATAGACAAAAGACCTGTAAAACTATTTACATCTGAAAAGCCTTGCGCACGATTACGTACTCCAATGGCTGATTGATCATCCGGGCTAACCTTATACTTCCGTTTAAAAAGTACTTCCAGTTGGTCTGAAAATGTTAATGCCTGCGCTAAACTAAATTGAGGATTATAGGTAAGTGCAATAGAACTAATATCGTCCGTATTGCCATAAATACGCTGTAAGGTAGTATAAGGTGCATATATGTTTCTTTCAGACCTATCATCATCATCATCTGAAAAAACACCTACCACATTATAGGTAATACCATTAATTTCTAAAAACTGACCGATAGGATCTTCTTCATCAAAAAGATCTTTTGCAACAAGCCTGCCCACCACCATTACTTTAGACTTACTTCTTATATCTACTGTATTTAACTGTCTTCCTTTATCAATATCTACAATTTCTATATGCTGATATTCTTCATTGACACCTATAACACTATAAGAACCTGTTTCTCTTTTATAGCGCGCGGTAACTTGTTTATTAAATATCGGAGAAATATGCTCATATGAATCAGCAAAATTCCCTCTAATATAAGCGATATCGTTGTTCGTAAATTGAATTCTCCTGCCCGCTTCAAAACCTCCATAAGGCTCGGTTGTAGCTCTGGCATACATATTAATTGAATTTGCCGCATCATTACCAAATTGACCTGTGAATCCGTTTTTCATTCCATTCACAGATGCTAGTAATAATACTAAAATAAAAATACCCCAAGCCACAGAAAAACCCGTTAAGAAGGTTCTTAACTTGTTGTTTTTGATGCTATGAAATATTTCTTGCCAATTGTCTCTATTAAACATATTGCGATGCTCTTACTTGCTCAATTTTTTTATCCTCCACAATAACTCCATCTTTTAAATGCACAATACGCTTACACATATCTGCAATGTCTGGCTCATGAGTTACAATAAGAATGGTGTTTCCTGCATCATTAATTTTCTGAATCAAATCCATGACCTCATAAGAGGTTTTACTATCTAATGCTCCCGTAGGCTCATCTGCTAATAATACTTTTGGTTCTGCGGCCATAGCTCTCGCAATTGCCACACGTTGTTTTTGACCCCCAGAAAGCTCACTAGGTAAATGCGTAGCCCATTCTTTTAAGCCTACACGCTCTAGATATTTCAACGCTTTTTCATGACGTTCTTTTCTACCTACTTTTTGATAATACAAAGGCAAAGCCACATTCTCTGCTGCAGTCTTGTAATTAATAAGATTAAAAGATTGGAATATAAACCCTAGAAACTTATTACGGTATTGTGCTGCTTTCGTTTCATTTAAGTTTTTAATAGGAACACCATCTAACGTATAAGAACCTTCATCTAGCTCATCTAACATTCCTAAGATATTTAATAGGGTAGATTTTCCAGAACCTGAAGAACCCATAATTGCAACGAGCTCTCCTTCTTCTACTGAAAAATTTATTCCTTTTAATACATGCAAGGAATTGCTTCCCATCTTATATGATTTGTGAAGATTTTTAATTTCAATCATGCTCGTTTTGTTAGTTGTTTGGTTTTTACTCCGCTAGTTAGACTTCGTCTGTTCCCTATTGTTACAATTTGATCTCTAAAAATTATGTTAAAATAATCTTAGCCCTTAAAATGCTTCTTTCCATTCTAATTACTCCCAATTAGTTGTCTTCTTCCTCTTTCTCTATCTGATTCCACACTTTTATCTTATCAGATAAAGTAAGACCAGATTTAACTTCTACATTAATACCATCACTAATACCCAGCTCAATATCTTTACGACTAAAGACTTGATCTCCAGAACTAATTTCTACAAAAGGTTTTTTAGTTTTAGCATCATATTGTACCAAAGCTTCTTTGATAGAAACCACACTATCTACTTTTGCCAAGATAATGGAAGCATTAGCACTTAGACCCGCACGTATGAATACTGAATCTTGTTTTTTTAAGGTTCCTTTAATTTCAAATTGAATGGCACCGTTTTCGGCCTTACCTTTAGGTGCAATATAATCTAGCACGGCAGGGAAAATAGTATTCTCTATAGCTCCTACTGTAATCTCTAGTGGCAAATTCTCTTTTACTTTACCCACTTCAGATTCATCTATTTTACCTTCAAAAATCATTTTATCTACATCTGCAATAGCTGCAATAGTAGTTCCTTCATTAAAGTTATTACTTTCTATTACTTGATTTCCAACTTCTACAGGAACCTCTAACACCATACCACTAACTGTTGCTCTAATAAGCGTATTGGCAGCACTACCAAAACCTTTAGTCGTACCCGTTTTTGCAATATCATATCTTTTATTTGCTGCACCATAAGATTGTCTGGCTTGATCAAAAGAAACTTGGGCGCGTTCTAAATCAACTTTAGAAATAACTCCTTTTTCAAATAGTGTTTTTTGGCGTTCTAAATTTCTTTTTTGATCATCTAATCCTATTCTAGCTCCATCTATAGAGTTACGTGCATCATTTAATGCATTTAAATTTGGTACAATTTTAATTTTGGCTAATAAATCTCCTGATTTTACATAATCTCCGCCTTCTACATAAATCTCTTCGATCACCCCTGAAATATTAGGCTTTATAAGCACTTCCTCCAAAGGTAAAATACTCCCTGTAGCTACCGTTTTTTTAATGATAGTTTGTGTAGTCGGAGTTTCTGTTTCATAGGTTACAGGATTTTCTGCATTTTTTTGATACAAATAATACATAGCGCCCCCGAAGCAAATGACTATTAAAACTAAAATAATAATGGTTACTCGTTTTTTCATGTGTTCGTTTTTTGATTGATGATTTAAGTATTCTATTCGGCTCTAAGAGCATCTATTGGTTTTACTTTAATAGCACTTTGAGCAGGAATAAAACCTGCTAATAATCCTGATATGATTAATATGATTAATGCGATGAGAACTACACCTAAACTTACACTAGGATTTACAAACATATCTACGGGCCCTACCGCATCTAACAATGAATTAATTCCGAAAATAAATAAGGCTCCAAAAATAATTCCGGCCATACCTGAAATGATGGTTAAGAAAATTGATTCTAAGAGAATTTGAACTTTTATAGACCAGGGGTCCTCACCTAGTGCACGGCGAATTCCTATTTCTTTGGTACGTTCTTTCACCACAATGAGCATAATATTACTCACTCCAATAATTCCAGAAATCAGCACCAAAATCCCCACAAAATAAGCGATCAAACGCATGGCAACAAACAAGCTCTCTACCCTATTGTATTGTTCATACAAATCAAAATTCCCAATAGCTCTGTTATCTTCTGGATGAATTTTCCTATTTACTTTCATTAAGGTGATAATCCGTTCTTTTAAGCTTGTAATTGAAGAACCATCTTTTGCCGTGATCGCCATCCACCCAACATCATTGCCTTTATTGAATGCCTGAGAGAATGAGGTAAACGGAACAAATATTTCTTTTTGCCCTTCTTCGCCATCCCCTTCATTACTCTTTTTCTTATAAGTACCTACTACCATAAAATTAACTCCTTGAACCTTGATGAAGGAACCAAGTACTGTTTCTCCCTTATCAAATAAAGAAGATTTTACGCCCTGCCCAATAATCGCAATTTTACGCTTCTCAACAATATCAGAATGGTTTATGAATCTACCCGAAGTAATGGTCATGGGATCTTGCTTAATTATTTCAGGGTAATCACCATATACATTAAAGGCTCCTACTTTTATACCGCGGGTTACGTTATTTTCTCCTTGATAACCATCCAATCTATTTCTTGCCGAAACAAACCTAAGCTCTTTAATATTTTCTTTTAATGAAGTTACATCAGCCACTTTAAAATCAAAACGCCTGCCTTTTGGCAAACCCTCATACTCTTTTGAAGTTGCCTGAGACCACATGAACATGGTATTGGTCGCAATGTCCCCAAAATCACTTTTGATTCCGTTTTCTAAGCCTTTTCCGGCCGCCAAAAGAATAATCAGAATAAGAATACCCCAAAAAACACCAAACGCGGTTAGGATAGTCCTGAACATATTACTTGTCAGCACCTCTATAATTTCTTTCCAACGATCTTTATTAAACATATAGTTTTTATTTATTCGTCTCGTAAGGCATCAATGGTATGAATACTTGCTGCTCTCCAGGCCGGGAAAAACCCTGCGATAGCACCTGCAACCACTAATAAAAAAACCGTAGACATAGCTACATTAAAATCTACCGAAGGATTCACAATATAATCGACTTCTATATTAGGTCCAATAAGCTCCAAGAGGCCCATACTAAAAATGAGGCCCGTAAAACCAGATATTGCTGTGACAAAAACCGACTCATGTAAAATCATCCCAATAATAGACCAAGGTTTTGCTCCTAAGGCTTTTCGGATGCCTATTTCTTTGGTACGCTCTTTCACTACGATTAGCATAATATTGCTTACCCCAACTACTCCTGCAATTATAGTACAGAGGCCTACAAACCAAAAGAATAATTTTATGTTACCTGTTAGCGCATAAAATCTTTTTGCATTCTCCATTTGGTTATTAATACCAATACCTCCCTCATCATCTGGAGCAATGCTATGTGCTTGCCTTAAATAAGTGTCAATTTTAGTTTTTAGTGTTATGGATTGTTGTACTGCTTCGTCAAAATTAGCCGCCGGTGGTGAAGAGAAGACTAGATTGTCTAATTTATCTGCACCATTAAATACCTTCTGCGCCGTGGTGATAGGAATAAAAATACGATTCTCCTCGCGCTCTCCTGCCTTATCTTTATACACGCCAATAATTTTAAAAGGTATGTTTGATATTTTAATATACTCCCCTACCGGATTATCAACATCTGTAAAAGCTTCTCTTTGAATCTTATCACTAATTACAGCAACTTTTTCTACTTGAGACTCGTCTTTAATAGTTATAAAACGCCCCTCCAACATATCTTGGTTCTCTAAGAATTGAGCTCCATTTGTGGTACCCATGACGCGATAAATTAAAGCATCATCTTTATAGGTTGTCGTAATATTTTGTGGAAGGTAGAAAGCAGATTTTTGATCTAAATTAAGATCCATCTTATCTACAATAGTGGTGTAATCTTCGTCTCGGAATTGAATTTGACGGCCTGGATTAAGGCCTTTATGTGCCTTTTGCGTAGTTTCTGTCCAAATCCAAATACTCGTAGCAGAATCACTTTCAAATTCTTTAGCAATTCCGTTTTGCATTCCTTGACCAAAACCCAATAAAATAACAAGAATAAAAATACCAGATGCTACAGAAAGGCCTGTTAGAAATGTACGCAACTTGTTTTTACGAATAGTGTCAAATATCTCTTGCCATCTTTCTAAATCAAACATGTAGTTGTTTTGGTTGGTATGAGACTGTTCTAAAAAACAAGTTCTCAATACAATAGACTACTACGAAGCGACTTTTGTTACAGGAAAAATACTAAAAAAATGTTAAAATTAAGATTTTGATGATTTCATCTTTCGATAGACAAAGTAAAATAAGACTCCTACCAAAATATATGGGATTGCCATAAGATACACAATACCATCATTTATACCTTTAGCTGTGGTCATCCCTTCTTCACTTTCTAAAACCGCACGACACATAGCACATTGCGCATCTGCCAAATTAGGCAACAGCAATAAAAACAACAATACGAATACAAGCTTTTTATAGTTCATAAGTACTAGGTATTAATAGGCATAGTAAGGAGAAATCATTAGGTATACCACCACTCCGGTAATTGCTACATAGAGCCAAATAGGAAATGTAATTTTAGCAAACTTTCTATGAGCCTCGAATTGTTGCAAATACGCTTTTGAAAACGTGATGAGTACTAACGGAATAATTACCACCGAAAGTATAATATGAGTGATTAGTATAAATAAGTACACATATTTAATAAGGCCTTCTCCCCCAAAGCTAGTAGAATCTGAAGTCATATGATAGGCAACATACATCACCAAAAAGGCTAAGGACAAACCAATACAAGTCACCATGATCTGCTGATGCAGTTTTTTATTCCCATTTTTAATAGCCACTACAGCTACTATTAATAAAATTGCTGTTAGCCCATTAACCGAAGCATAAATTGGAGGCAAAAAACTTAAAGGCGCTACATTAGGCAATTTAACACCAAACAAAATAACGACTACCAAAGGAATAACAATAGATACAATGGTTATCAACCTATTAAACTTCTTTTCTTTTTGCTCAAGCTCGTTCATCATTTCTCCTCTAGTAATTTTTGTATGTCTTCTTTTAATATGCCTATTTGTTCTTTCTCTCCATGATCATTTACACCAGCCTCTTCAGAGATAGCTCCACGATAATAGATAATAGGATTTCCAAATTCATCTGCTCTAGATCTTAAATAGCCATTTTTGTCTACCAAAGCAAACAAACCTGCATGTTCAAAACCACCTGGAGCATTTGGCACTTCGGATGCAAAAATATTAAATCCCGAATTTGCGAGGTCATAAATACCTTCCGGGTCACCAGTCATCAAGTTCCAGTTTAAATTAGTAATCCCGTATTTTTCAGCGTACTCTTTTAAGACGGTAGGTGTGTCATAAGTTGGATTTATAGTAAAAGACGCTACCCCAAAATCCTCAAAATCTTCAAATTTGCTCTGTATTTGAACCAAGTTTTGATTCATGATAGGGCAAATTGAAGGGCATGTAGTAAAGAAAAACTCTACCAAGTACACTTTACCTTTGTAATCGTTGTTAGTAATCAAAAGGCTATCTTGATTTATAAAAGCAAATTCTGGAACTTTTCTCTTCTCCTTATTTACAATAATGTATGCTAAATCCCCATTATTGGTATCAATACTCATACGGTCACTTTCTACAACCGTACCTTTATTTACTCTTTCTATAATTCTAGGAATAAAAATAATTCCAAAAATTAATATGATGAAAGAAACCCAAACGTATGTATATTTATTTTTATCCATCAGATTTCTCAATTTTATTGTTCTTCTTAAGCGCTCTTCTGTACTCTGCTAATAAAATACGGACATCATCTATCATCTTGTTTGTTAACTCTGCCACAGAGGTTGCATCAAAGCCGTATATAGTTTCATGCTCTTCATCTTGGTTACGACCACGAAGCGCAGAATCTTTATCTATAATAAACACATAAGGAGTACTATAATTTTCATCTAGCTTTAGATCTGTTTTAAGGCTACTGAATATGGATTGTATTTGATTAGGATCTCCAAACACAAATTTCCATTTATCAATTTCTACTAATTCTGATAATTCCTTTTTAAGAGTTTCTACGTTTGTTTCGGTCCCCTTTGGCATCATCATTACAAACTGAAAATCATCGAACTTATGAAAATCCTTATATATTTTCTGATTTAAGTTTAATGCATTTCCTTTTTTGAAATCTACATTATTTCCTAAAAAGCCCAGAATAGTGATCTTATCTTTAAAGGTGACAGCAGGATCTACAGCACTTACATCTGAGATATTTTCTGTGATAATTGGGAGCTGACCGAAGTTATGAATACCAGATGCAAAAAAGAGATAAGCAACTATAGGAAGTACAAAAAGAACGATAAGTACAAATGCTTTTTTCATAACGTAATATATTGTGCAAAAATAAAAAAAGACGGTCGTTAAACCGTCTTTTTGTGTGTTAAATAGTATTAAGAATTAGAAGTTCCATTTAATGAATCCTTCTTTGTATACTTCATGAATATAATCTGCTTCAAACAATAAAATAAAGATTAAGTAACTTACTAGGAATATAGGCGTCCATACAATTACTCTTCTCAGTGCTGTTTTCTCATCACGTAAGTGCATAAAATCCCAAGCAATGTAATAAGCCTTAACTAAGGTAAGTATAATAAAAACCCAGTTTAGTAAATGCATTCCTAAAAAAGAAGTCTCCACTAAAAATGCAGGTCTAATAATACCTAAAACAACTTCTATCGTAGTAATTATAGATAAGAATATAAGTACTCCCCAGATTTTACTGATATTAGACTTAAACTTAACCAAGCCTCTGAATATTTCTAATTTATGATCGTGTGCCATTTTGTATTTTTTTATTCTTTATAACCCTTTACGTGATGAAAATTTAGTTTGAAATTAAACCAAGTAGAAAAATGTGAATACGAATACCCAAACTAAATCTACAAAGTGCCAATACAAACCAACTTTTTCAACCATTTCATAGCTACGTCTTTTTTCATACGTACCTAATACCACGTTAAAGAAAATGATAATATTAATTACTATTCCTGAGAATACGTGAAACCCATGAAAACCAGTAATAAAGAAGAAGAAATCTGCGAATAATCTACTTCCATATTCATTATGAATTAAATTGGCCCCTTCTACTACCTGCGAAGCATTTAATAATTTCTTTAAAGATTCATCTCTAGATAATACTGTTTTATGACCCTCTTCATTTTTCAATTCCGTACGAACTAATAAATTAGAATTTGCCTTAAAACCTTCTACTACTTCTGTAACAGAATAAGTTGGCAACGACCCTTCACTTGTAAACCAAATACCACTTCTATTTTCATGCTGCGTACGTTCGCTTGCAATCTCTTTAGCGAAATCTGCAATACCAACACGCTCACCAGATTTAGCATCTACAAACTGTAGTATTCTACCACCTTTTGTTTCAATTGCTCCATGATCTCCCTTAATAAAGGTAGCCCATTCCCAACCTTGGGATCCAACGAAAATAATACCTCCGATAATGGTTAAGAACATATACCAGATTACTCTATTTTTTTGCATTTTATGACCCGCATCAACAGCTAATACCATTGTTACAGAAGACATAATTAATACAAACGTCATAAAAGCAACGTAAATCATCGGGAAGTTTCCGTGAAAAAACGGAACGTGTGTAAAAACTTCATCAGCAATTGGCCAAGTTTCTATAAATTTAAATCTTGAGAAGCCATATGCTGCAAGAAAACCAGAGAAGGTCAAAGCATCAGAAACGATGAAAAACCACATCATCATTTTCCCATAACTCGCACCTAGTGGCTTATTACCACCACCCCATACATTTTGTTCCTCACCCGTTGTTACCGTAGTATCCATAAATATATTATCGCGTTAATAAAATTTTCACAAATTTACATTTTTTTTAACCAAACAAAATTTTTGGTTTTAAAAAATTCAAAAAATATACAATTCTTTATCATCTTTTGGCTAATTGCCAAACACTAAACCAATTATAGCTGTATTTATTACTTATAAAAGTAGAAAAACAGTATTAAATACACCCAAAGTAAATCTAAAAAGTGCCAAAAGGTAGCCCCTAACTCAATTCCTAAAAGGTTTTCAGGAGAATATTTACCTCTAAGTTGATTAACAATTACCACAATTAAAGCTATTAAACCCGCTACAACGTGCACAATATGCACCATGGCAATAAGGTAAATGTATGATGTGGTTACACTACTAGCTTCTCCTGTAAAATAAAAACCACGAGCTACAATTTGAGAAAAACCACTAAACTGTAAAATGATAAAAGTTACTCCTAAAGCCAATGTTGCCATTAGAAATCCTGTACACAAAGAAGATTTATTTCCTTGCATTGCCTTCTTGGCTAGAATAAACGTTAGACTACTTAAGATTAATACTCCTGTACTAATGAAAAAAGTAGTCGGCAATTGAAAATCTGTCAACCAGTCTTCTCTAGTACTACTAACAATATAAGCACTTGTCCAACCTGCAAAGGTCATAAGCAAGCTTACAATACCAAACCAGAGCATCATTTTCTTTGCTCTACCCGTTTTTTCTATTATTGAACCTTCTGTTAAATCCATTTATTTTACTATAAAAATTTATCTACTACATATACCACCTGCATGAACGTAATGTACGTTACACTTGCTAACATTAATTTTTTCGCAGAAGCATTATCTTGCTTTTCATATAATTTAAAAGCGTATACCAGCATAACCATTCCTAACATGAAAATAATTAGTGCTGCAGGAATAGAAAGCGTTAATGATCCCGTTATTCCAAAAACCGGAATGATTGATATGACAATCATCCAAATGGTATACATGATAATCTGCAATACCGTACTTCTATCTTTTTTGCCTGTAGGCAGCATCTTAAAGCCTCCTCTTTTGTAATCTTCATCCAACATCCAGCCTAAAGCCCAAAAATGCGGAAACTGCCAAAAGAATTGAATCATAAACAAGGTTCCCGGCTCAATACCAAACTCATCTGTTGCTGCCACCCAACCTAACATAAAAGGAATTGCTCCCGGTATTGCTCCCACAAAAACAGCCAAAGGTGTTTTGGTCTTCAAAGGGGTATATGCACTTGTATACAAGAAAATAGAAATGGCCCCAAACATTGCTGTTTTAGGATTCAAAATATACAAAGTAGCAATACCAACAATTGTTAATATAACAGCTATTATCAAAGCGGTACGAACTGATAATCTTCCTGCTGCAATAGGTCTATCTTTAGTCCTATTCATTAACGCATCCAGATCTTTCTCTATAATTTGATTGAAGGTATTTGAAGCACCAACCATGCAATACCCTCCAAAAGCAAGCAACAAAATGGGATACCATTGAAGTTCTGGCGCACCTAAAAAGTAACCCGCGATAGCAGAAAAAACAACGCTTATAGAAAGCCTTGCTTTAGTAATTTCTTTAAAATCAGCAAAAATATGAGACTGAGTCCCTTCTTTTACCGAGCTTACTGCCGTTTTCATTCGGAATTTTTATTGGAGTGCAAAGATAAGTCCAGAATGCTATTTGTGCAACGAAAATGATATGTTTATGTAATATTTGTAAATGATAGACGACTAATTCACAAATATTTAAATTAAAAATAACCACACATGCAATCTCTTAAATTTTTCGCACTAAAAATTCTAGTATTCGCTTCCTTTTTCTCCCTAAAAGCACAAGAAAAACCAGTTAAAATTACCTCAGAAAAACTCACCGAAGATGTGTACATGCTTACAGGTCAAGGGGGCAATATTGGAATTTATATTGGTCCAGATAACATTTTTATGATAGATGATCAGTTTAGTCATTTAAGTGATCAAATCAAAGAAACCATAAAAACACTAAGTCCTAAACCAATCTCTGTTCTATTTAACACCCATATGCACGGAGATCATACTGGCGGAAATGCAAACTTTAACACCGATGAAATTACCCTTATTTCCCAAGATAACGCCAGAAAAAGAGTGCAAGAAAACAATCTAAAAAAATTGAACTCACAGGAAATAGACAGCATTTATTACAACAAGATGCTACCTGAAATTACTTTTTCTAATGATTTAACCTTACACAAAGGAGAAGAAACTATACTGGCTTTTCATGTACACAAGGCCCATACCGATGGTGATGCCATGGTATACTTTGCTCAAAATAATGTTTTACACATGGGAGATACCTATTTCTCAGAAGGCTATCCTTTTATAGATTTAAAAAGTGGCGGCAGTGTAAACGGTTATATTGACGCCCACAAAAAAGCCTTAGTATTAATTGATAATGAAACTAAGATAATCCCAGGACACGGTAAATCTTCTACTAAAAAAGAGCTTGAAACTTATGTGTTAATGCTAGAAGATATAAAAGAAAACGTCTTAAAAGCAATTACAAGTGGTGCTACACTTGAAGAAGTTGAAACAGATACTACCATTTCAAAAAAATATGATGCCAACTATGGGGGCGGATTTATAAGCCCAGAACGCTTGAGAGTTACATTTTATACTAGTTTAAAATAAAAAAAACGCCTGCGGTGCATTAAAGCAGCGCAGGCATTTTTTATTGAACTTAATACCGCTTATTGCAAGCGAAAATTTATAGGAATGCTAAAAGAAACTTTAACAGGCTCCAAACGCTGCATTCCCGGCTTCATTTGCGGAAGCTTTCCAATAATACGCGCTGCTTCTTGCTCCAAGACTTTAGCAGGCCCTTTAAGCCTCACATCTTCTATAGTACCGTCTTTACCAATAGTGAACATTACATACACTTTACCCTGAGTATGGGTCTCTACAGCAACTTCTGGATATCTAAAATTCTTTAAGATGTGCTTTTGCATGCTTTCTTCAAAACACACTTTTCTTTCCGACTTACTAACCAACTCACAACCTGGGAAAATTGGAGCATTTTCTAAAACAGCAAATGGTATTGTTTCATCAATGCCATCATTTGGATCTACATAATCTAGTTTCTTTGTATCCAGATTAGGAGTACTAGACGCTACAGGTTCACTTTTAAACTCCTTGGTTTCTGGAACTTTAAAATCGTCAGGCACCACCTTTAGTTCTTCAGGCGCTACCACCTTAACTACAGGTTTTGATTCTGCCACTGGCTTTTCAACCACAAAATCTTCCAATTCCGGATACATTTCAAAGGTCTCTTCGACAGGATCTGAACTCGCCAATTCCTTGGGCTGAAATTTATCAAAAGCCATCTCTAATCCAAAATAAACGAGAAACATTGCCGCTATTAATCCAATTTGGAAATAGATAAAACTGTTTTTTCGTAGATTTGCATCTTGCTTGCTCCCTTTGGAGCTTGCAGTTTTGTACGCTACACTGCTATTCTCATTGCCGTGAGAATCTGCAGCACTTGTGTTACTGTTTTTCATAATAGTATATATTTATGTTGTTACTATTTTGTTAAAACACAAGAAACGTACCAAAAAAAAATCCAGAACCTAGGTTCTGGATTTTTACTTAAAATAAGTATATTTTTTATTGTAATTTGAATGTAATTGGAATACTAAAAGGTACTCTTACTGCTCTACCTCTTTGCTTACCTGGAGTCATTTTTGGTAATTTCCCGATAATTCTAGCTGCTTCTGCCTCTAAGTTTTTATCCGGTCCACGCATTCTAACACTACCAATACTACCATCTTTCTGGATAACGAACATTACATTCACTTTTCCTTGAACACCCATTTCTTGAGAAATCTCTGGATATCTAAAGTTTTTATTGATATGCTTAAACATCATTTTCTGGAAACAATCTCTTAAAGCGTTTGCTCCTTTACTTTTTTCACTTTCACATCCTGGAAAAACAGGAACATCCTCAATAACAGAGAAAGGAATATCTAAATCTTCTTCAACTTCTGCAACCTCAATTTCTTCAACTTCTGCAACTTCAGTATCTTCATTTGCTTCCGTATCCTTAATTACAGTTTCCGGAACATCTGCTTCATCTTCTACAACTTCAATAATTTCTGGTGCAGCTGGTGGTGGTGGAGGTGGTGGAGTTTTTATTTGCTCCGTCATCGGTACCTCTTCATCTAATAAATCATCAACATTTTGAGAAATATCATAATTTGCAACATCATCGTACTTTTTGTACTCTAAGGCTTGCCATGTAATAAGCATAACCAAAGCAAGACCTGCTACGAAATATAGACCACTATTTCTACCAATATCCGCCTTTGGATTCTTTTTTAATTCCATAATTCAAAAATTTATCGTGAGCTAATTTAATTATTTATTTATAAAAATGGTAATATTTTTTTCATTTTTGAGCAACTCTCCTAAAATAATAGGTTTTAACAGCAATAAAGCCGCAAAATGCCCCAAAAGAGTTGGCTAAAAAGTCATAAACATCTCCACTTCGAGTTGTCGTTGCAACATATTGTAAGACCTCAATAATCATACCATACCCTATTGCAATAAAACAAAACAGCATTGCCGCCTTTTTAAAGTCCCCCTTAACATCCTTGTATTCCACGTAAGATAAACTTCCTAAAACAACAAAAACGAAATAAAAGGTAAAGTGGACGAACTTATCTAAATGTGGAATATCAAGACCATCTGTAGACACATCCTTAAATGAAAATAAGCTGAGGAATGTAACACACATCACCCAGCTTATAAAAAGTATTGTAAATATATAATTCTTAAGCACCAATTAACTCCTTATAATCTGCATCACTCAACAATGCATCTACCTGAGAGGCGTCACTTATTTTAATTTTTATCATCCATCCTTTTCCATAAGGATCACTATTAACGTCTTCTGGAGCATCTTCCAAAGCTTCATTGAACTCAATAATCTCTCCAGCTAGTGGCAAAAATAAATCAGATACCGTTTTAACAGCTTCTACTGTACCAAAAACTTCATCTTTATCAAGGGTCTCATCTAAAGTTTCTACCTCAACATACACAATATCACCTAACTCACCCTGAGCAAAATCGGTAATACCAACTGTTGCAACATCACCTTCTATTTTAACCCACTCGTGATCTTTAGTGTACTTTAATTCTGACGGTATATTCATAACATTTATTTATAAAATTCTAAGAAACAAATGTAAAATATTAATATAAGGTATTCAAGAAAAAGATGACTGTGTTTAGTTTCCGAAATTATAACGAATCGTAAACCCTGTATTAATTGTTGTTTGAGGAAATGCTGTAGACACCGCAAACTTTGTAAATGAATGATCATAGAAAAATAAAGCATTCAAATTTTTACTCAAAGCATAATCTACACCTAGCTTAATTGAAAACAAGTTCTGACCAGAGGTAATTTGATTATTATCAATATCTAAATTACGTATATAAGTAATATTATCACGCATGGTTGCGTCTAGCTTAATATTTAAATCTCCTTTTAATCTTGTTTTCTGACCACCAATATTGGTAACCATCTGCACATCTTTAAAACGATATCCTAAACCAACAGTATAATCTTTACCATTAATCTCTGTAAGCAAACTGTTATCAAAACTAAGCGATAAAACTCGGCTTGTTCTAATTTCAGCAAGGACACTCATAGAATTTTTCATTTCAAAATCTACCTTAACCAAAGGATTGAATTCATCGGTCAACACCACATTACTGATAATGTCATCTGGTAAAATATCAAAAGTCTCCGCATTAATTGCTGGCAAACCTTCGTTCTGCAATTGTACTTTTTCTAAGTTGGTCTGAAAAGAGTTAATACTATAAGATGCTCTATACCCATGGCTCACAGAAAAACGTTTAAATTTTTTCTTAAACCATTTACCGTTCATCAAGCCTGTATATTTCAAGTTCCAATTTGGAATAGGAATATCTCTAAAGGCATCTAAGTTCACACGATCTACTCCTTGACCCGTGTATGCAGCAAAGAATGCCGGCAGCAACACCTCTTGATTTGATTTCCCATATTGCTCTGGAAAACCATCTTCATCCAAAGGCCCTGGCGTCTGCCCTCTATCTGCAACAAGTCTATTTGCTATAGTAAGTCTGTTTTCTTTAAAAGTCTCAAAAGCTTCAGAAGTAAACTCATCACTACTACCAAAAATAGTTCCTATCATCACCGTAGAGATGCTGAAATTACCATAATCATTGCCTAATAAATCTTCGTAAGCATATTGATCGTCGCCAAGACTACTTACCGTAAAGTTTTCTTCATACCTATTTTGATATTGCCTATCGGCAGAAAGATCAATAGTCAGATCTCTTATGGGTTGTGCCGTAGCCGTAATGTTCAATCGTTTATTTACATTCTGAACAAATTGATCATTAAAATCATCAAAGGTTGTTAGCCAACCATTTCTTGCTGCTTCATACCTAATATCTGATTGCTGACTACCAAAAATATAGCCTAAAGATGGCCTAGTAGTTCCTATAAAGCCTATTGATTGTGTATACCCCGGTAAAACTGTACCACTATTTTGAGTATAATTCACATTTAAACGCTTCACCATAGTTACCACGTCTACAAACGTATTAAACAAAGGACTCGTTTTATTTGACTCTTCTTCTTTACCTGTTTTTACATTTCTACCGCTAGCAGCTTTTGCTCTTGCACTACTGGTTACTTTTTTAAGCCCTATTAAGTCATACAGCTTTTGCATGTTCATATTCGCAGATAACGAATGCGTTCCTGAATTTTGTACCGTATTGATATTCTCTCCTGCAACTTCATTAAGAGCATCTCCTCCTCGTTGCCAATCAAAGTTACTGGTGTACGTATACTGAGAAGAAATAAAATCTAAAGCCGGAATTAATTTAAATGGCAACTCATAATTTAATGTCATTTGTTGCGCATGCCTATTAGGCTCGCCAATATCCCAGAAACCATCCCACAACTCTAAATCTTGATTTATTTGTGATGCAGAATTTTCGTCTTGATTAAAGTAATTACGAACAATATTATTATTAGAAGCCTGCAAATTTATTCGCAAAGATTTGGTCAGCGTATAGTTCAAAGCATACTGCCAATTGAACAAATAGTTACGTTGTTGCAACAATGGCAATTCTAGCGCTTCTACTCCTGGCTCCAACACATCTCTAAAACGTTGCTGGTTAAACGCTCTATTAATGTTAGAGTTTACAGAAACAGATGTTGGTAATAAATTTAAATTCAATTCTTTTAACCATTTCCAATATGCTCCATTAAATAGAGAATCTTTCTTAGCTAGTGGTGCAACGGTTAAAGGTTTAAAGTTATGATTGTATACAAAACCCGTATTTACTGTTTGCTCTCTCAGACTAGCAATTTCAAAATCTCTATGATCTGTTTCATTGTAAGAATAGTTAAACGTGAAGTTTTCTATATCATAAAAATTCTCTTCAGCCTCTTCGCCTCTATTCTTGCGAACACCAATAAAGTTAATGCTTGTTCTTTTCGTATATTCTTCTGCTTGCTCTAGAATGTCATCTTTATCTTCCGCGGTTGTTGCTGCATTGATACGATCATCTAATTTTAGATCATCATATACAGGGTCATATTCTGGAGTCACTATTTCTTCAGAAATTCCGTAATTGAATGGTAATTGCACTCCCCATTTGGTTGGAAGCAATTGACCTAGATTTACATTGGTAACTACATCATAAGAAACTACATCTTCTAAAGATCGCTCGGTTGTACTTTGATCAATAGATCCAAAACCAGAAGTACTCTTACTTCCCGTAGCAGATACATTTGCAAAATCGGCCATGTTTAAATCTACCGCTCCTACGGCAGCCCAACCACCTTCACTATTGATACCCGCTAAACGCAATTCATTAAACCACACCTCTCCTCTTGCTGGTTGATTATCTTGGTTTTTTACCCCAACCATCATACTACGCAAACTACCTAAAGACGGGTTACCTTTAATTCCTATACGTGTAACTCCTGGAGTTCTTGCCGCAAATTCATCCACACGAAAAACAGTACCATCAATAACCTCATAGTAATTAACATCTGCTAGGGTCTGATTGGCTATTCCGAAAGATTTCACTTTTCCTAAATCACTTAAAGTAATACTAAGCTCATTATTTTCCGGCCAAATTTCACTTTCTGATGTAGCATTATGTGGTGTAAATTCTAATGGAATTTCTATCTGATAAAAATTCTGTGTAAAATCTGTTCCAAATCTTAAGAAACCTACTAAAGGAGCTTCTCCATCTAAATAATCTGCTTCAAACAATTCTTCGGCATGCATGAACATTTTTAATTTTTCATACTGACGGATATCTATATTGATATTTTTATACACCCCCCTAGAATCTTCTGATTCTAAATTTTCTATATAAAAAGAAAGTGATTGCTCATTCTGATTGATGATCGTATTGTTATTATTTAATTGCTCACGAATTACACCTGGAGGTAACACATAAGGAATTGGAGCTCTATTTTCATTTTCCTGTATGTTTACCGTATTTACATCTACAATCGTATTATCATCTGTTGGATCATCATCTACATCTGGCTGTAAAGACTTAGTATATGAACGCCAATCACCACGTACTAAATCTAGAGTTGCAAAACGTAAAGACACATCACTAGAGAATCCTGTTAAATACATTCTCATAAAACTCATAGATCTAAAATCCGTGATACCACCTATAGCATCCGTAAAATCTGACAATGGAATTTTATATTGAATCCAACGGCTATTCACGGTAGTTCCATCAGGAATCTCAGTACCCGTAAGTTCATTGACACGAATGTCAGTTACATATTTATCATCAACAGTAGTATTTGGCTTTATCTGAATACGGTATTCATAATAACTATTAATCGTGTTCATTGTTAAATCACGATCTATATCTTCTACATCTGGTAAGGTTGTAGACCCACGGTTTGTATCGGTAACCTGAACAGGTGAATTCCCTTCTGGGTTATTGTAATCAAAATAACGCTCTAATACATCACCATCTCTATTCAAATAATATTGATAGTTATCTAAAGCAGGGTCATTTCCTGAATTGTTACTGAATATAGAAGTTTCTTCTGCATCAGACAATCCATCAAAACCAACATCTTGTAAACCTCTATTTGCTTCACTTACATCAAAAGCATACACCAAAGATTGTGTAGATGGTACTTTACCCCAAGAGGTTTCTGCAACTAAATCATTACTATCTACGCCTGGCAAACCATTTTCGTATTGTTTTCTACCATCCTTTAATACATCTTCCGAAATATTACCAAGGTTAATGACTAATTCACCCGAAGTCGTGGCATCACCATCTACATAAGGGTCTAACACCCAAAACTGCACATATTCTACATTTGCCTGTTCAAAGTTAGTACTACTTAAAGGACGCATAATACCACCCCACTTATCTGTAGGCTGGTCTGATGTAAAATTAGGATTATTATTATAAGGTCCTTTTGCATTTGGATAGTATGCTAAATCTAACGTAGTCTGCACTCTAGTTTGCCCTTGTGCCTGATCTGTTTCTGGAAATACCTCATCTATAAAAACACGACGCGTGGAGTTCTTAGACACATCACTATCCGAAACATCTGAAGGCCTTTGATTGGTATAAAATATTGGATCAATAGAATACCAAGCCACTTTAGCTCTTCCATATCCATTTTCCAAATTTAAAGGATCATCTGGTGAACTTCCTGATAGTTGACCTCCCGTGGCAAATTCCAAAGGTGTACTCGCTAAAGACCAGCCTAAAGAAGATCTTATATCTATAGAAGATTGGGCTCCTTCAAAATCATCAATATATGTTGTAGATTCTCCATTAAAGTCATCATTCTTAGGTGTACTCGGCTTAAGCATTGCTACCTCTGCACGAACTGACAAATTGGAAGGAACATCTGTATCAATATTCGGTAATTTATTTACCAAACGTGTTAAGAACGGAACTTCCGTTGAGAAATTAGTATTTAATCCAAAAATGGTATTGTTTACAGATTCTGATCCGTAATTAGCTTTCTGTGTTTGCGGACGCTCATTAAGATTAAGTAAAGTACCTCCAATAAGAAAGTTTTTATTTACTTGATGCTCTATGTTAACTCCTGTAAATCTTCTAGATTGTTGGCCAAATACAGCCGTGTTTTCTACAGATATATTGATGGGTGTATTTGAAGCTTGTAGTGATGGATCTATAATTTGAACCGTACCCGCCTGATAGTTTACCGTATAATCTATTCCTTCTTGTAATTGACGCCCACCAGCAGTTACGGTAACAGATCCTTGAGGCACATTGAATGCTCCAATAGAAATACCGTTACTACTTGTAGATTTATACTCCCCTTTTAGCAAAAATTTGTTTTTATCCGAATCTTCTAATGCAGCCGCTTTTGTTAATGCATACATATTTCTGTATACATACTTCTTTTGATTGTCATTATACCCTTGATCATTAGCAACATCATATACACCACCACCAAGCGTCTCAAACATATACTCACCAAAAGGTTCTACTTTGGTAAATATGATACTTCCGTTTCTAGAATTTATCGTGATTCCTTCATAGAAATCGAAAAAACCATCCCCACCAGACTGCACATCATTATAAACATTTAGTCGGTCAAAGTTAAAGACGTCTAAAAGAATACGACCTTCCAAATTAGCTGGCCACCCTATATCATTAACCTTAGTAATATAATTACGGGAGGTTGGATCCGTATACAGGATATTCATTTTAAAATCATCTTGACTTAAACTGTATGCTCCAGTAGCATAAATGTTCTTCATCATTAAATCCCAAATTGGATCATTTACAGTGGTAATATTACTCTTTAAAAGTTTCAATACTAATGTATTATTATTCACCTCTGTGGTAACTCCTGTGGTGGTTGTCGTGGTTGCATCACTACTCGTCGCAAATTCACCCACCTGATATACTTGTCCTTTGTACGTATACTGGAATGCAACTGCTAAGACCTCATCATTACTTAAACGTTGGTTTAATGAGATATACCCTAGCTGTTGATCAAATTGATAGTCTGTGCTTTCGGTTAATTTTCTAGCATTCTCTAAGATTGCATAATCAAAACCTTGATTTATCTGGTATGCTCCAGAAATATTAAACCCTGCTTCTACCGTGGCAATATCCCTAATAGATGTTGTCAAAGCGCCTCCGCTTCCTATCAGTGCTGGGTCAAAATCATTGGCACCGTTTCTTGGTAAACTACCTGCGCTAGACGTATTAAAAAAGCCTGCCGGGGCTCCGCCCATACTGCCTATTCTAGTTTTCTCAGATTCTGCCTCCCCTAAATCCTGAATAGCTACGACATTCCTTACATTCAGGGTTTGCTGACTTCTGTTCGTAACCCAAACTTCTAATCGTGTAATTTGTACAGAGGTATTTTTATAAGGGTAATTCTCTAAAGACCTATCATAAGTATCTCTAAAGTATTGCGAAAGAAAGAAGTGTTTGTCTTCTTCATAATCTAATGCTGTGATAGAAAAATCATTAATAGCACCACCACCTTGTGCTACTACCGTATTATTTTGAGATTGTTGATCAGAAAAAACAGCGGTTACTGTTGTTTTTCCAAACTGCAATTGTGTTTTTACCCCAAACAGACTTTGAGCCCCTTGAATTAAGGAGCTATTAAGAGGCATACTAACGTTACCTATTTCTATTTTTTGAATAATATCATCTTCCGTTGGCGTGTAGTCTAATTTTACAATATTCTGAAAATCAAAGGTTGCTTCGGTATCATAATTTGCATTTACTTGTAAACGTTCTCCAATTTTACCCAGCATACTTAAACTAATACGCTGATCAAAATCAAAAGACAGATTGGTTCTGTTTCTAGGAGAAAGAGATGGATTATCATTTTTCTGCCAAATAACTCCCAAATCCATCGCAACAGAACCTTGAGGAATTACCTCTATAGTATTCCCGCCAAAAACAGATTGAAAAAAACTATTATTCACATAGAAGTTAGGCAAAAGATTTTTTCTAGCCTCTTCACTACCCTCTTTCTTACCAACATAAGCATCCATCTTATCTTTGAAATAAGACTTCATTGTTTCTTTTCGAACAAGTTCCTGAAATTCTTCTGGCGTAAGAATAATTGGATAACTAATATCAAAATCGCCCACTGTTTCTGTGTAAATGTAACGGTCTAAGTTTGCGTCGTACGTATATTTGGAAATAATGCTTTTAGGGTTCTCCATTTTAATACGCCCAAGTGCATAGCCTGTTTTCACAGAATCTACTTCTTGTTCGTTAGTATCTTGCGCTTTGGTTAGCTGCGATACTCCGAAGAAAATAATGAATACGATTAGTAGCTTAAATCTATATGATTTAAGAGTTGGTTTTGCCCTATTTTTCAAACTCTTTACAAATTTTTAAGCGAAAGCTTTATAATGTCTTCCACGCTAAGCGAAGCATCTTGAGCTAAAACTTTGTCAACAATCTTTTCGGACTGCTTACGTATAAAACCAAGAACTTCTAAAGCTGATAACGCTTCATCTTTATTTGTATTGTTTGAAATTGACGAAACTTCATCAATATCGTAGATTTTTAAGATTTTATCCTTTAAATCTAGAATAACACGTTGCGCAGTCTTAGCGCCAATTCCTTTTATAGATTGAATTGCCGATACATTACCAGTGGCAATAGCATCTCTAATTTGCTTAGGTGTCATTGAAGATAACATGGTACGCGCAATGCTTGCTCCTATTCCCGAAACGGATAATAATAAACGGAAAATTTCTCGTTCAGATTTTTCTGAAAAGCCAAATAAAGTATGGCTATCTTCTTTTACTTGAAGGTGTGTAAACAACTGAATACTTTCAGCGTCTGTAATTTTTGAAAACGTATGGAGGGATATATTTACAAAATATCCCACTCCGCCACATTCTATAACCACATGAGTCGGATTTTTTTCTACTAGTTTTCCTTTCAAATGATGTATCATAATGGCTTTTATTTAATGGTATATGGTTTGTGTTATTTCGATATTAAAAAAGCTAAAGTCAAAGAATACTCTTTGACTTTAGCCCTACTTGTAATTCTATTATTTAGCTTTTTTACGTTTTTCACGTTGTTGTGCATCTATAACTGCGATAGCAGCCATATTCACCATTTCATCTACACTAGCCCCTAATTGAAGAATATGAACAGATTTTTTAAGACCCAACATAATTGGACCAATACTATCTGCCTTATTCAATTCTTTCAATAATTTATAGGTGATGTTCGCCGATTCTAAATTTGGAAAAATTAGTGTATTCACTTTCTTCCCTGCTAATTTAGAAAATGGAAATTTCCCTTGATTCAGCTCTTTATTTAAAGCAAAATCCATTTGAATTTCACCATCTACTATTAATTCAGGATTAGATTCATGCAGTATTCTTGCCGCTTCTCTAACCTTAGTGGCATTAGGATGGTTTGAGGAACCAAAGTTGGCGTACGATAACAATGCCATTACGGGCTCAAAGCCAAAAGTAGTGGCTACATTGGCGGTCATTTTTGCAATCTCTGCAATCTCTCCTGCAGAAGGATCAATGTTTATAGAGGTATCTGCTAAAAACAAAGGACCACGATCTGTAATCATAATATTTACCGTAGCTACTTTTTTAACATTAGCCGCACGGCCAATTACTTCAAAGATTGGTTTTACCACTGTAGGATATGCTCTGGAATAACCAGAAATCATACCATCTGCATCACCTTCTAAAACCATCATGGCTCCAAAATAATTACGCTCGCGCATCTTAGATTTTGCACCATAAAGTGTTACGCCACTTCTTTTTCTAGTTTCAAAATAACGCGCTGCATAATGATCTCTTTTCTCACTAGATTCTTTATCCTTAGGATCTAGAATAAGCACATCTGCTTCAAACTCAATTTCTTTTTTAAGCTCTAGAATAACCTCTCTATTCCCTAATAATATAGGCGTTGCTATTCCTTCCTCTAAGGCAATTTGAGCTGCCTTTAGTACATCTAAATGTTCTGCTTCTGCAAAAACAATTTTCTTACTATCTATTTTTGCTCTGTTGTGTAACAACCTAACTACCTTGTTGTCATTCCCTAAGCGCTGTAATAATTCTTCTTTATACTTATCCCAATCTTCTATTGGATTTTTAGCTACGCCACTTTCCATAGCTGCTTTAGCAACTGCTGGTGGTATCTCACCAATTAAACGTGGATCAAAAGGTTTTGGAATAATATACTCTCTACCAAACGTAAGTTTTGTTTCTCCATAAGCGATATTTACTTGCTCTGGCACTGGTTCTTTTGCTAAATCTGCTATAGCTTTAACAGCTGCCATTTTCATGGCTTCGTTAATTTTAGTTGCTCTAACATCTAGCGCACCTCTAAAGATAAATGGGAAACCAAGTACATTATTCACTTGGTTAGGATGGTCAGAACGACCCGTTGCCATGATAATATCTTTTCTCGTTTTAATCGCTAAATCGTACTCAATCTCAGGATCAGGATTCGCCATGGCAAACACAATAGGATCATTGGCCATAGAAAGCAACATTTCAGGAGTTACCACATTTGCAATAGATAAACCAACAAAAACATTCGCATCTTGCATGGCATCAACTAAAGTATCTATTTTTCTATCGGTCGCAAATTCTAACTTTTCAACAGATAAGTTTTCACGATCTTTTCTTATCACTCCTTTACTATCTAACATGACAATATTCTCATCTTTAGCACCAAAGGCTTTATAAAGTCTTGTACATGAAACTGCAGCTGCACCCGCACCACTAATCACGATACGAACTTCATCTATTTTTTTTCCAGTTATTTCCAATGCATTCAACAAGGCTGCGGCCGAAATAATCGCAGTTCCATGTTGATCATCATGCATTACAGGTATATCTAGCTCCTCTTTTAACCTGCGCTCTATTTCAAACGCTTCGGGTGCTTTTATATCTTCTAAATTAATTCCTCCAAAAGTGGGAGCAATCATTTTTACTGTTTCTATAAACTTCTCTACGTCTTCAGTATCTACTTCGATATCCATACCATCGATATCAGCAAATATTTTAAACAACAATCCTTTCCCTTCCATTACTGGTTTAGAGGCTTCAGGACCAATATTCCCTAAACCTAAAACCGCTGTGCCATTAGAAATTATGGCTACCAAATTACCTTTTGAAGTATACTTATAGGCATTCTCTTTATCTTTTGCAATCTCTAAACACGGTTCTGCTACGCCTGGAGAATATGCTAATGCCAAATCTCTCTGGGTCGCATATGGTTTTGTCGGGACAATTTTTATTTTTCCGGGTTGAGGTTTCGCATGATATACTAATGCTTCTCTACGTTTAGATTCTGTGCTCATATTCTAATTAATTGAATAACAAATTTACACGTATTCTTTTTAAGTGCCCACCTATTTACAATAAAAAAAGGCATTAACATCTGTTAAAGCCTTTCTTATATATCATCGTTTTTAAAATTTTACGATTAGGAATCTATTGCTGTTTTTGGAACTTTTAATAGGAAAGCAAAAACACCTGCCAAAATAAAGAATACCCCTCCAAAAAGTATTGCATTTACAGCACTACCCCCTAATAGATTTTTAAAAATAGGACCAAAAGTTACGGTTTGAATTCCCATCGGTATTACGATCATCATATTTAGAATCCCCATATAGACCCCTCGTCGGTCTTGCGGTACAATCTTAGAAACCATCGTGTAAGGTATGCCCATCATTGCTGCCCAACCAATACCAAATAAAATCATTGGAATTAGAACTAAAATAGGGTCAGAAATATAAGGTATCGCAAATAAGGCCATACCGGTACCAAACAAACTCAAGGCGTATACTTTCTTACCTCCGAATTTCAAGGTTAATGGGACCAAAACTAAGGCTACTACAGCAGTTACAATATTATATGTTAAACTCATTTTTGCAGATTGAGATGCCGCTGTAGAAATATCATACCCCATAGTTGTTCTAAATAAAGGAGTAATAAACTGCCAATAAACAAACAACGCATACCACTGAAATAAGTATACAATAGAAAGCATCCACATAAATCGAGGCATTTCTTTAATAGCTTTACTAATTTCTATAAAAGGCATCTTTACCCGCTCTAAAAAAGACAAGGCCTTATGCGAATTTATTTCTTTCATTTCTTCTTCAGAAGGCGGAATTTCCGGTGTTTTTAACACCGACCATAAAATAGTTGTAATGGATAAAATAGCACCAATAAAAAAGGAATAATACAACCATTGCGGAATAGCACCTTTTACCTCTACATCACTACCAAACCATTGCTGAAATAAGACAATAGACAAAGTTGCCAATAAAATACCTCCTCCAACAAATAAACTCTGCATTTGGTACCCCAAACTCAATTGTTTCTCTGGCAACTTATCACCAACAAAGGCCCGGTAAGGCTCCATTGCCATATTATTACCTACATCTAGAATCCAAAGCAGCCCAACTGCGAACCATAATGTAGGACTTAAAGGAAAAGCAAAAAGACAAAGACTACCTAAAATTGCCCCAAGTAAAAAGAAAGGTTTTCTACGCCCCCATTTCGCAGACCAAGTTTTATCAGAAACTGCCCCAATAATTGGCTGCACAATTAACCCTGTTACTGGACCTGCAATATTTAATATTGGAAGCATTTCTTCTGGCGCACCTAAATATAAAAATATTGGATTTATAGCTGTTTGTTGTAATCCAAAGCTATATTGAATTCCTAAGAATCCAACATTCATATTAAAGATCTGCCAAAAGGTTAAGTTTGGTTTTTTTATTTTCATGACGTGTAATTAAGCAACAAATGAAATTACGTTATTCTAACAATATTCTAAGAATTTTACACAATCCTTATTATTTGCGATTGAAGATAACACTTTAATAAAATATCTTAAGTTTTGTTGTCAAAAAATGCAGAAATTTAAAGGCGAAATCGTTATAGTTTTTACGAAACTATTTTAGAAAATCGATATTTCGTTTCAATCCGGAAAATTTTGTTCTTTTTACTGCGGATTTCTGAAACACTTTTTTAAACACATCTTCTGTAATTTCTTCCCAATCTTTTTTTGTTAGGGACAATAAATCAGGATGCGGATTAAACAAAGGCTCCTTATGTGGTTTAGAAAATCGATTCCACGGGCACACATCTTGGCACACATCGCAGCCAAATGCCCAATCATCAAATTTACCTTGAAATTCTTGGGGAATTTCATTTTTTAATTCGATTGTAAAATAGGAAATACATTTACTACCATCTACCACATAAGGCTGCACAATAGCTTGTGTAGGACAGGCATCAATACAAGCGGTACAAGTACCACAATGATCGGTTACGGGATGGTCATAAGTTAAATCTAAATCGACAATCAACTCGGCAATAAAATAAAAAGAACCTGTTTTTTGGGTCAATAAGTTACTGTGCTTACCGATCCAACCCAGACCACTTTTTGCTGCCCAAGCTTTGTCCAATACAGGCGCAGAATCTACAAAAGCCCTGCCTCCTACTTCCCCTATCTCTTCCGAGATAAATTCTTGTAGCTGCTTAAGTTTACCTTTTATAACATGATGGTAATCCTGACCGTATGCATATTTAGAAATTTTAAAAGTATCTGATGTTTGTTGTTCCTCTGGATAATAATTTAGCGTAAGAGAAATAACAGATTTTGCATCATCTACCAATAAACGTGGATCTAATCGCTTATCAAAGTGATTCTCTATGTATTGCATCTCACCATTCCCATTATTTTTTAACCATTTTTCTAAGCGAGGTGCCTCTTCTACAAGAAAATCTGCTTTAGAAATTCCACAGGATAGAAACCCGAGGCGCAATGCTTCTGCCTTAATTAAATCGCTATGTTTTTCCTTAATACTCATTTAATAATAGGATAGTAACTTATAAATTAAAGTGCTGCTTTTTAATGCCTTTTTTCTAAAAAAAAATTATTATTGTAACAAATAATCTTTTTAGATACTAACTAAGCGTACCAAATTAAACAACTAAGATGATACATATTGAAAATCTGACCAAATCTTTTGTCGCTACTACAAAAAAAGGGTTTAAAAAAGAGTCTACTACAGTACATGCAGTAAACGCTATTTCTTTTGATTGCAAGCCTGGAAGAATCTTTTCACTACTAGGGCCTAATGGCGCTGGAAAAACCACTACACTCCGTATGATTGCAGGAATTATCAACCCTAGTTCGGGTACTGCTATAGTTGACGGCGTTGATATTTCAAAAGGAAACGATGAAGTAAAAAAGAGAATTGGTTTTTTGACAGGCTCAACTGGTTTGTATGAGCGTTTAAATCCAGATGAAACTATTGAATTTTTTGGAAAACTTTACAAAATACCAGAAGCACAACTTTCTGAACGTAAAGAATATTTGTTTGAAAAATTAGGAATCAATGATTTCAGAAAGAAAAGAATCGGACAAATGAGCACGGGTATGAAGCAAAAAGTATCTATTGCACGTACTTTAATTCATGATCCTGAAGTTTTAATTTTTGATGAACCAACCTCTGGTCTTGATGTTATTACTGCCGAGAGTATTATTGATTTAATTCGTGAATCAAAAGAAAACAACAAAACAGTAATTTTTTCTTCCCACATTATGAGTGAAGTAGATTTATTGTGCGATGATCTTGCTATTATCAATAAAGGTGCTATAATCTATAATGATACTTTTGAGAATTTCAAGGGTGAGATGAAAGCTGCAAATTTGACTCAAGAATTTATTAATCGCGTAAAACAAGCTTAAGATGAACGACTTATTTATAATTATAAAGAAGGAGCTTACGGAGCTTCTGAGAGATAAAAAAACTATAATCAACTCTATTGTTCTACCTACAGTATTAGTTCCTATTCTAATTTTCGGAGCTATGAAAGTAACCGAAATGATCGAGAAACAACAACAGGAAAAAACGGTCAAAATAGGCCTTGTAAATGCTCCTGCAGAATTTTCAGCTTTAATTGCTACAGATACGCTAAACAAAGTTACTACCTATGAAAAAGTAGAGGACTTCAAAACTCTGATAGCCGATGAGACCATACAAAGTGCCATTGTTTTTCCTGCAGATTGGAACTCCCAAATGGAACAATTGAGCACTGGTGAGGTTCAAATTTTTAGAAACGGATCAAAAGAAAATGTCAATAAAAGAGTTACTAAATTAATTGAAACGTACAACACAACCTTAAAAGAAGAACGTATTGCCATTCTAAATATTCCTACACAAAAGATGACCCCTTTTACAGAGAATTATGTTGAGGTAGGAGAACAGAAGGAAGTTATAGGAAAAAGAATAGGAGGCTTTATCCCTTACCTTTTTATCCTAACCATGTGGGGTGGTTGTTTACTTGCGGCTGTAGATTTAGTAACAGGAGAAAAAGAACGAAAAACTATTGAAACCACCTTATCCCTACCTATTTCAAAATTCAAAGTACTCTTAGGAAAAGCTATTGTAGCCTCTCTTCTTGGTTTTATCCCTGCACTATTAAACTTAATAGGACTTATTGTTGGACTGAAACTTTTTGACGGAATTCCAGATTCTTTTAAATCGGTAATTAGTGAAATGCTAAACTTTCAGTCCATTACATTAATATTATTACTACTAATTCCTTTTGCTTTGTTTTTATCAGGATTTATTATTGCATTAGTTGCTGGCGCTACCTCATTTAAAGAGGCACAAAGTAAAGCATCACCAATTATCATGTTGATAATTATTCCGTTGGTTATGGCTATGATGCCAGGTATAGAATTAAATTGGACTACCGTATTAATTCCGGTATTAAATATTGGGTTAGGCGTCAAAGAAATCATGGCTGGAACTATTGACATGGTGCAATATTCCGTGATATTAATTTCACTTATTGCTTTTGCAATAGGAGCTGTTTATTTCAGCTATAAAAAATTCTCTGACGAGAATGCAATTCTAAAATAACTTAGAATTTAGATTAGATGGAGAGCCACAGAAATCTGTGGCTTTTTTAGTTTCTAGCTGTAAAACTAATTAAGACATTTTCCGGCTTTAAAGAAATTAACGGATTTATTGTTACCTCTGGCAGAACAGTAGTCATTTTATATTTCTGAAGAAGCTCTGTAACCGCAATGATCATTTCATACATAGCAAAATTATTCCCCACGCACATTCGTGGACCTGCCCCAAAAGGGTAATAATACTCCTGATATTCTTTCTTCTTTGAGGCATCAAAACGTTCTGGGTTAAATTCGTTCGGTGCTTCCCAAAAATTTTCATTTCTATGAAGCTCATAAATACTCATTAAAACCAAGGAGTCTTTTGGGATATTTAAGCCTTCAAATTCATCATCTTCTATAGCCACCCGATCTATGATATAGGCTGGCGGATACAAGCGCATCGCCTCTTCAATACATTGCTGTACATATTTCAATTCTAGAAGTTGTGTTAAAACATCATCACCTTCTAACGAAATATTTTGCACCTCTTGGTATGCTTTCTCTTGAATTTCCGGGTGTTTGGCTAGTAAGAACACTAAAAAACTTAAAGCATTGGCTGTCGTTTCGTGTCCTGCAGTAAATAAAATTAAAACTTCATCTATCAATTGTTCTTTTGCCATTGCCGTACCATCCTCATACCTGGCTTGCAATAACATATCTAATAGGTCATCTTTTTCCACAGCCGAGTTTCTGCGACTTTCTATTAGTTGATGCAAAATAGCTTGCCCATCTTTCGCTAAATTTAGATGCTTTTTGATTTGCCCACTGAGTTGAAACCACCAATTTAAATAAGGTTGGCGCATTTCTTTAATCAGCATCCTTTGATTAGTCTCTGTGATATACTGAAGCTGCGACATTTCTTCTTGAATATCATCCCTACTAAATAGTGATTTGGCCACTACTTGAAATGCCAAACTACTCATGATAGGATATACATCTATAGGATGAGTTACTGGTATATCTTTTATTTCTAATAAGATTGCTTCCCTGATGGTTCCTATTAAATTCCGTAATTTCTTTTTGTGAAATGCAGGTTGCACCATCCTCCTATGAGTACGCCAGTGCTCTCCGTTAGACGTTAGTATTCCATGACCAATATACTTCGCCAAATCTTTGGTCTGCAAAGAAGATTTGTGATATTTTTTATGCTGTTTTTGAAGAATGTGCTTTATTAGTTGCGGACTTCGTGTAAAAGCCAGCTCATCTTTGACTCCAATTTTAACTCTAAATACATCTCCATATTTTTCAAAATTTTCGCGATGAAAAGGCAAAGGATTTTTTAAAATTCTTTTGCTATTCTTAAAGACTTCGAACTGTGAAACTATGGGTGTTTTCTTCATTAAAATAATCCTCCTTGTACGCTACCTTTTATACGTCCTAAATGTTTATACGCTAATTCTGTCACTTCCCTACCTCTTGGCGTACGCATAATAAAACCTTCTTGTATTAAAAAGGGCTCATACACTTCCTCAATTGTTTCTGCACTTTCAGAAACGGCGGTAGCCAAAGTGGTAATCCCCACCGGCCCTCCTTTAAACTTATCTATTAAGGTTATAAGGATCTTGTTATCCATTTCATCTAAGCCATGTGCATCAACATTTAAGGCTTTTAAAGCAAAACGAGAAATCTCTAGATCAATTTTTCCATTTCCTTTTATCTGTGCAAAGTCGCGAACTCTACGCAATAGCGCATTACAGATACGAGGTGTTCCCCTACTTCTTCCTGCAATTTCTGCGGCAGCATCTGCAGTTATAGGCATTTTTAAAATCTCTGAACTTCGCGTTACAATAGTCGCTAAAAGTTCTGAAGAATAGTATTGTAATCTACTTTGTATTCCAAAGCGCGCACGCATTGGTGATGTTAACAGGCCAGAGCGTGTTGTTGCTCCAATCAGAGTAAACGGATTTAAATTTATCTGAACAGAACGCGCATTAGGCCCTGTTTCAATCATAATATCTATTTTATAATCCTCCATAGCAGAATACAAATATTCTTCTACAATGGGGCTTAATCTATGAATTTCATCAATAAAAAGTACATCGCGCTCATCTAAGTTGGTTAATAAACCGGCTAAATCTCCTGGCTTATCTAAAACTGGGCCCGAGGTAATTTTTATCCCTACACCCAGTTCATTAGCAAGTATATGTGCTAAAGTTGTTTTACCAAGCCCTGGAGGACCATGAAAAAGCGTATGATCTAGCGCCTCACCACGTAAGTTAGCCGCCTCTACAAAAACCTTTAGATTTTCTAAAATTTGATCTTGACCTGTAAAGTCAGAAAAACTTATAGGCCTAAGTGCTTTGTCTATATCTACTTCTTCAGGAGTAAAGTTTTCATTAGTAGGGTCTAAATGTTCATTCATAATAACAAAGATAGCGCAAAATTAAGATACTTCTAAAGCTACTATTTCTTATTATTTATGGATAGAATATTGTATTTTCATCTTATGAAAAAGAATCATTACACTTTAGGCGTTTTACAATATATTCCATTTTTTTATGTGATTTGGTCAGATGACCTGCTCTCTGCTTCCGAAATAAACATTGTTACTACGGCATTTAAAGACGATGAAACCTTAACCGTTGAAGATCAGAAAACACTAACAAGTTGGTTGAACAAAAACAAAAAACCTTCTTCTCAAGAATTGAAGTCATGGAGGCTCACCATAAGTAATGCTCAAATTAAATTAATAGAGCATGATGCTTACCCCTTAGCTAATTTAGCTAAACGATTGGTAGATCGTTATTTTTCCGAGACTCCCATAAATAAACAATTACAACACATTGAACTAAATCTGGGCATCCAACCCAATCATTACCATCATTTATTTGATGTTGAAGTACAGCAAGAAGCTACCTCAGAATTTTACAATGCCAACGAATTAGATGCTATACTTAAGGGGGAGTTTGCCGCTGGTGTAACTGCATTTCATGATGTTTTAAAAAATCCCGTTTTCAATTGGGAGATTCAACGAAATAAGGAGGAATTTAGAGCTACCGTTTTGCAGCAAGTAAAAGAATTAGCAAAGAATAACTATGGTGCTATGGCGTATCCTGAAGCCTATGGTGGATCAGAAGACATGCCTGGATATGCTTTTATTTTTGAGAATATCATGTTTGTTGACGGGAGCTTAGCTATAAAATTTGGGGTGCAGTTTGGGCTCTTTGGCGGAAGCATACAAAAATTAGGCACTAAATACCATCATGATTTGTATTTAGACACCACAGGAAAAGCTGAGTTATTAGGTTGTTTTGCTATGACAGAAACAGGTCATGGCTCCAATGTACGAGGTATAAAAACTACTGCAACTTATGAAAAAGAGACGGATAGTATTATCATTCATACTCCCGGAAAAAACGACAATAAAGAATATATAGGTAATGCCTTAGATGCTACTATGGCTTCTGTTTTTGCACAGCTTATTGTGAATGGCAAAAACGAAGGCGTGCATGCTATTTTAGTTCCTGTACGCGATGAGCACCATCAATTACTTCCTGGAGTAAAAATCGAAGACAATGGATATAAACTTGGATTGAATGGTGTGGATAATGGAAAAATATGGTTTAACCAAGTACGTGTTCCAAGAAAAAATCTATTAAATAAATATGGAGATATTACTGCAGAAGGTACCTATCATTCAGAAATAGAAAATCCAAACAAACGTTTTTTTACCATGCTTGGCACATTAGTTGGCGGAAGAATCTGTGTAGCAAGAGCAGGCTTAGGAGGCGCTAAAAAAGCCCTAACAATTACAGTAAAACATGCTTTAAAAAGAAGACAGTTTAACGATAATAAAAAAATACAAGAAGATTTATTGATGGACTACCCTACCCATCAATTAAGATTAACACCTCCTATTGCCAAAGCATATGTTTATGATATAACCCTTCAGCACATCATGAAAATATATAGTGATGATAGCAAAACGGATAAACGTGAGATTGAAACGCAAGTGGCCGGTTTAAAATCTATTATTACCTGGTATGCAAATGATACTATCCAAGAATGCAGGGAAGCCTGCGGAGGGAAAGGGTATCTGATAGAGAATCGTATTGCCGATTTGAAAGGCGATGTAGACATTTTTACCACATTTGAAGGAGATAATAACGTTTTACTGCAATTAGCCGCAAAAGGTGTGCTATCTGATTTTAAGGCTGAGTTTAATAGTGCTGGTTTCGCATCAGTATTAAAACTACTAACATCACAACTAAACGATAAGCTAACCACCATAAATCCCATCTATACGAACAAAACGGATCCTGATCATTTATACAATCCAAAATTTCATCAGCATGCATTTGAATATAGAACAAGAAGATTAACCTATACCTTAGCGATGCGGATTCGCGATTATATCAAAGATGGTGTGCCTTCTTACCAAGCATTTTTAAAAGTGCAAACACACTTATTAGCTTTAGGTAAAGCTTACAGCTGTCAATTATCTTACGAAATCTTTTCAAAATTCACGGAGACTATCGCAGATGAGAAAAACAAAGCACTTTTTGAAAAATTAGGTACGTTACATGCCTTACACGAAATAAGACATGATGCTACTTGGTATCTAGAACAGGGATATATTGGCGGAACAAAATCAAAAGCCATCCGTCAACGTGTAGAACGTATTTGCACAGAATTACGCCCTCATATAAATACGCTCGTAGACGGCTTTGGAATTCCAGAACATTTAATAACTGCCCCCATCGCAAAATAGGCTATCGCTTATTAAGTTGTGAGGTATCTAAAAAATCGACTATAGTGATTGCTGCGGGCCCATATAAGTATGTCTTTGCAGAATCCTTAGAACTTAATGAAAAGTTATTAAAGGCTTTAATATAGGCGCTAGAAGATGCTTCTAGGGCTAAAGTTACATCGCCCGCATCTAGGTCGCTAGCCTTTAAACTTGCATTCTCAAATAGATGGACATTCATACCCTCTGTATTTCCATTGATTTTTAATTGGGCATTTTTATACATATCAAAGTTCTGAACTTTTGTTGTTGCAAATATTTCAGCATCCACTCTATCTTTAAAAGACATATTTAAAGTATCTGCAACAATGTTTAACTCTGCAAAACTATTGTCTAACATCATTACCTCTACTGTTTGAGCATCTACATTTAACTGAAGTTTAGAGGAACCATAAGTACTAATTGCTAAAGCATCTGTATTAATATGATCCTTCATTTCTATCTTACCATCAACCATAGTAAGAGCATTCAGCGTATTATAATACACAATAATCTCCATTTTCTTTTTAGCCACTATATTATAGAACGAACTGATTTTTAAGGTTTCGTCTTCTACCCTGAATTTTAATATATCTACCAAGTTATCATCTATCACTAAGCTAAACCCACAATCTGATGCTTTCCTTAAAACAATGTCGAGATCATCATTTAATTCAATGGCTGTAAAAGGGTCTAATTCTTGAGTAGTTTCTATCACTAATCTACTTCCTCTTATTTTAGGCTTACGCTGACCGTAGGAAAGACTTATAGAAAACAAGAAAATGGCAAGTGTAATTAATTTAAATTTCATCTATGGTTATGTTTTATTAAAAGATTCATGTAGCGACTAAAATTACTAAGTGTTCATAAAGTGCATTTTAAGTCACCGTTTTAAAACTTATAACTAGCAAAAATGAGTCCAAATTATAGTTGAGTTAAAATTATAAAAAAAGCCCTTTGTATAATGTACAAAGGGCTTTTTTTATTCAATAAGATTTTATTAGTGATTCATCTCCTCTTCATTATCCTGTAAAGGAACTGTTTGAGGCACGAAATCTTGACCAGGAATAACATATTCCCCATCTTCTCTTGTTTTACTGTAGTCATATGCCCAACGGTGAACTTCAGGAATCTCCCCTGGCCAGTTACCATGAACATGCTCAATAGGCGTAGTCCATTCCAAAGTATTTGATTTCCATGGATTCTGAGGACCTTTCTTTCCGTAAAAAATACTGCTTACAAAGTTATAAACGAATACTAATTGAGCGAATGCAGCAATAATTGCAAACATTGTAATTAATATTTGAACATCTGTCAATTCATCAAACATTGGGAATGCTGTGTTCTGATAGTATCTTCTAGGAACCCCTGCCATACCCACAAAATGCATTGGAAAGAACACACCGTATGCACAAACCGCAGTAATCCAGAAGTGAATATATCCTAAATTTTTATTCATCATTCTACCTTGGAACATTTTAGGGAACCAATGGTACACCCCTGCAAAAAGTCCGTAAAGAGCCGATATACCCATTACTAAGTGGAAGTGAGCAATAACGAAATACGTATCATGAACGTTGATATCTAGTGTACTATCTCCTAAAATAATCCCAGTTAAACCACCACTAATAAAAGTAGATACCAAACCTATTGAAAATAGCATGGCTGGATTCAACTGAAGGTTACCTTTCCATAACGTAGTGATATAGTTAAAAGCTTTTACTGCTGAAGGAATTGCAATTAATAAGGTGGTGAATGTAAATACAGAACCTAAGAAAGGATTCATTCCTGAAATAAACATATGGTGACCCCATACAATTGTAGATAAAAATGCGATAGCAATAATAGAAGCAATCATCGCACGGTAACCAAAAATAGGTTTGCGTGCATTAGTTGACATTACTTCTGAGGTAATTCCTAATGCTGGTAATAAAACGATATATACTTCAGGGTGACCTAAGAACCAGAATAAGTGTTCATATAATACAGGTGATCCACCTTGATAGTGTAATACTTCTCCTTGAATAAAAATATCTGATAAGAAAAATGACGTACCAAAACTTCTATCCATGATTAACAATAAGGCAGCAGATAATAATACTGGGAAAGAGATAACCCCAATCACAGCTGTTACAAAAAATGCCCAAATAGTTAATGGAAGTCTAGTCATAGACATTCCTTTGGTTCTTAAGTTAATTACGGTTACAATATAGTTCAAAGAACCTAACAATGAAGATGCAATGAATATAGCCATAGAAACTAACCATAAAGTCATACCCATACCAGAACCAGGTTGCGCCATAGGTAATGCACTTAATGGAGGATAAACCGTCCATCCAGCTGCTGCAGGACCCGCTTCAATAAACAAAGAACAAATCATAATCAAAGCTGATAAAAAGAACAACCAGTATGATACCATGTTTAAGAAACCAGAGGCCATATCACGAGCGCCAATTTGCAATGGAATAAGTAGGTTACTAAACGTACCACTTAAACCAGCTGTCAACACAAAGAATACCATGATAGTACCGTGTATTGTAACTAATGCTAAATATATATCAGCATCCATAACTCCACCTGGAGCCCATTTGCCTAATAAAGCTTCAAAGACAGGAAAAGATTCTCCTGGCCAAGCCAATTGCATTCTAAACAAAATAGACATTGCAATACCAATAGCCCCCATGATTAAACCAGTAATTAAGTACTGCTTTGCAATCATTTTATGATCTTGGCTAAAGATATATTTAGTTACAAATGTCTCTTTATGATGATGTCCATGATCGTCATGTGCGTGATCATCTTCGTGTGCATGTGCTGTTGCTGACATAATCGTATTCTTGATTTTTTTATATTAATTTTCTTAACTAGCCTAATTTATTCTGCCGAAGCCATCATGGTTTTACCGAACGTTTGTTGCTCCGCTAACCACTTGTTGTAATCCTCTTCAGACTCTACTATAATTTTCATTTGCATGTTGTAGTGAGATTTACCACAAATTTTATTACAAAGCAAAATATAGTCAAACTCCCATGGATCAGAATTATCCTCACCTTTAGCTGCTCTTTTAGCTCTAATGGCATTCGTTCTTTTCACCTTATCAACAACATCAGGGTTCTGACGCATTTCTTCTGTGGTATAGATTGGAGTATAAGAAAACTCAGTTATCATTCCAGGAACACAGTTCATTTGCGCTCTAAAGTGAGGCATATAAGCAGAGTGTAATACATCCTGAGAACGCATTTTAAAGTTTACTTTTCTACCTACTGGAAGGTGTAATTCTTTTACGATAATATCATCTGCCGCGTTTGGATCTGCTTCATCTAATCCTAATACATTAGCACGATCAATGTCAATCATACGAACATTAGCATCTCCTAATACATTATCACCACCAGCATATCTAGCCGTCCAATTAAATTGTTGTGCATACAACTCAACAACTACAGGATCATCATCATCGTTGATATCCATTATAGTAGTCCAAGTATATAATCCCCATAGGATTAAACCTGCTAAAACAATTACAGGAATAATAGTCCAGATAAATTCTAAACGATCATTATCCGCATAGAATAAAGCTTTTTTACCCTTCTCTCCTCTATACTTAAAACCGAAGTAATGCAATAAGGCTTGCGTTAATGTTTGTACAATAAAGATGATAACAAAAGACCATAGCATTAAACTATCGTATTCCGCACCATGCTCTGAAGCCGCTTCTGGCAACAAAACTTTTGTGTACTTCCAGAAACTGAAAATAGTAATTCCGTAAATAAATATAAGAAAAGCGAATAATAGATATCCGTTATACTTATTGTCTTTATCGTTAGCAATTTGTGAATTGTCAGCTTTGATTTGTGACAGTTCAAAAATTTTGGTCATTTGCCAAATAGCAATTGCCACTAATACTAAAACAGCTATAATTAAAAATGCAGTCATTGTATGATTTAATGTTATTTTTTATACTAGTAATGAAAATGCTTACTCTCTTCTATAAATGGATTACGTGTTGGCTGTAAAGGTGCTTTTGAAAGCGCTCTGAATACCCAAAAGATAAATAATCCAGCAAAAAACAATACTGCCCCTATTTCTGGAATACCAATATACCATTGATCCCCAACTGTTGAAGGCATTATTGCATTGAAAATATCTAAATAATGTCCTGCTAAAATAACGATACCCGCCATAACAACAAACCAATTTACTCGTTTGAAATCACTATTCATTAACAACAACAATGGAAATAAAAAGTTCATTGCGATCATACCGAAGAATGGAAGTTTAAAATCTTCTATTCTAGTGATGTAATATGTAACCTCTTCCGGAATGTTAGAATACCAAATTAACATAAATTGCGAGAACCATAGGTATGTCCAAAAAATACTAATACCGAACATGAATTTTGCTAAATCATGAATGTGGCTATTATTAACATCTTGTAAATGTCCTTTAGATTTAAGGTAAATTGTAACCAATGCGATTACCGTAATACCAGAAACAAACATACTAGCAAAGATATACCAACCAAACAATGTAGAGAACCAGTGTGGATCTACACTCATAATCCAATCCCAAGACATCATAGATTCTGTAACTAAATAGAAAACTAAGAACGCCGCAGACAATCTAAAGTTTTTTACAAAGTTTGTATCATCTGTAGCCGCATCTTGCGCTAGAGATAATTTACGAGAATACTCTCTATAAAAAATCCAGCCTCCTAAAAATATTGCCGCTCTGATTAAAAAGAATGGCCCGTTTAAAAATCCCGATTTCCCCTGTAATAATTTATCATTCGCAACTACTTCAGCATCCATCCACACAAATAAATGATTCATATGTGCAACAGAGAGTGCTAAGATTACAAATACAATAATACCTCCTGGCACTAAATAAGAAGTAATACCTTCCATTACTCTAAAAAGTAAAGGAGACCAACCTGCTTGTGCTGCTCTTTGAATTGCATTAAAGGCTAACACACCTAATGAAATCATAAAGAAAAAGAATGCCGCAACATACAATGCCGCCCAAGGTCTATTCTGTAATTGATGTAATAAATGCTCATCATGTGAAGCATCATGAGATTCACCGTGTGCTTCTGGAGCAGCACCATGATCATTTACCTCTTCATGGTGTTCTGCAGCCTCGGCATGACCACCTCCGTGTCCATCATCATGACTAGCCACCATAGCCTTAGCTTCCTGAACAGTTCCCGGACTTGACATAAAGCCAATACCGATTCCTATGGCACCAAGAACCATTAATACAATTGAAGCAATTTTTAATCTATTTGAAATAGTGTACATATCTAAAATCTATGTATTATTTTGTTAAATCTTGTTTTAATTTCATTACGTACTCTGCAACTTCCCAACGTTCTCTTTCGTTCAGTTGGTTTGCATAAGAACCCATAGAGTTCAATCCGTAATAAATAGTATGGTACGTACTACCAACTGTAATATTTCTTCCAACGTCGGAATAATTAGGAACCCCTAATATCTTCTCACGACTCACAAGAGTACCTTTACCATCTCCTTTAACACCATGGCAAATTGCACAATAAATGGCGTACAATTCTGAACCTGCTGCTAAATTTTCAACTGTCTTTAAAGAATCTAAAGGACTGGCTTCTAATCTAGCTAATTCTTTACCCTCAAGACCATTGGCAAATTTATAAGGCATTTTTCCACGTGGTATAGTGTTTTCTACAGGCTGACCTGCTTCAGAACTATTAGGTAAAAATTCTACTTTCTGGTATGTCTCGTAGCCTATCGACTCGTACATGTTAGGCATGTATTGGTAATTTCTACTGTTCTTGTTTGAACAAGAGGCAAAAGAAACCAAAATTAAACCGATTGCTATAATTTTTATAAAACTCTTCATATCTCTTAGACTACTTTTCTGAAATATTAATCTCAACTGCTCCCGTTTCAGCTAACAATTGCCATAATTCATCTTCATTATTATGGATTTCAATTTCCATTAAAAAATGATCATCAGTGGTTCTTTTATCTGGATTTTCAGCTTCTTTGAAAGGCCATAATTTACTTCTCATATAAAAAGTAATTACCATTAAATGCGCCGCAAAAAACACTGTAAGTTCAAACATAATAGGAACAAACGCCGGCATATTTTCTAAATAGCTAAAACTTGGCTTACCACCAATGTCTTGTGGCCAATCTTCAATCATGATGAAATTCATCATCGTGGTTGCCACTGCAAGACCAATACACCCATAGATAAAAGCTGTAATAGCTATTCTAGTTGGCGCAAGACCCATTGCTTTGTCTAGCCCGTGAACTGGGAAAGGACAATAAACCTCTTCAATATGATGCTTAGCTTCTTTTACTTTCTTTACAGCGTGCATTAACACGTCATCATCTGTATAAAGTGCATGTATAACTTTAGATGCCATATCTACTTATTGTTATTTAAAATCTTAGCTTGACCTGCCCAATCATCTCTCTGCGCTCTTCCTGGGAAAGAACCTGTGATTGAATCTAACAAATCATATTCTTTTTCTGTCATCTTACTCACCTGAGAAAACTTAAATATACCAATCTGGTTTAACGTTTTTTCCATTTGAGGACCAATGCCTTTAACTTCTTTTAAGTCATCAGGAGTTTCTGTTGCCGGATCAAATACCCCCAAAGAACTCAACAATGAAGAGACTTGCTCTTTATCTGCCGCTATAGGCAAAGACTTATCCTCTACTATAGGTCTTTTTGATGGAACTATTTGCTTTACCTCATATAAAGGCTTCCCAGCATCACGAAGTAATTTATACTTCTCGCCCGAAGCTTTCATAATAGATTTCACCTCTGCTTGTGCAATTACTGGAAACGTTCTTGCATATAATAAGAATAATACAAAAAAGAAACCAATAGTACCAATAAAGATACCTATATCTACAAAAGTAGGAGAGAACATTGTCCAAGAAGATGGCAAATAATCACGGTGTAATGAAGTTACGATAATTACGAAACGCTCAAACCACATTCCAATGTTTACTACAATAGAGATAAAGAAAGAGAACAAGATACTGGTACGTAATTTTTTAGACCACATAAATTGTGGAGAAAACACATTACAAGTCATCATTGACCAATAAGCCCAAGCGTAAGGTCCTGTTGCTCTATTCAAGAAAGCATATTGTTCGTATTCTACCCCTGAATACCACGCCATGAATAACTCTGTAATATAAGCACAACCTACGATAGAACCCGTTAACATAATAACGATATTCATCAACTCAATATGTTGTAATGTAATATAGTCTTCCATATTACACACTTTTCTCATAATAATAAGAAGTGTGTTTACCATTGCAAATCCTGAGAAAATAGCTCCTGCAACGAAATATGGAGGGAAAATTGTTGTATGCCATCCTGGAATTACCGAAGTAGCAAAATCAAAAGATACAATCGTGTGTACAGAAAGTACTAATGGCGTAGCTAAACCAGCTAATACCAATGAAACTTCCTCGAAACGTTGCCAATCTTTTGCTCTACCTGTCCAACCGAAACTTAACAAGCTGTATATTTTAACTTGGAAAGGCTTAACAGCTCTATCACGTATCATGGCAAAATCTGGCAATAAACCTGTCCACCAAAATACAAGTGACACAGATAAGTACGTAGAAATTGCAAATACATCCCAAAGAAGTGGTGAGTTAAAGTTTACCCATAATGAACCGAATTGGTTCGGAATTGGCAAAACCCAATATGCTAACCATGGGCGACCCATGTGAATAATTGGAAATAAACCCGCCTGAACTACCGAGAAGATAGTCATTGCTTCCGCAGAACGGTTAATTGCCATTCTCCATTTTTGACGGAATAAGAGTAGTACTGCAGAAATTAGTGTTCCTGCGTGACCAATACCAACCCACCAAACGAAGTTAGTAATATCCCATGCCCATCCAACTGTTTTGTTTAATCCCCATGTACCAATACCAGTAGATACGGTGTAAAGAATACAACCAATACCCCAAAGGAAAGCTACTAATGCAATAGAAAATACAATCCACCATTGCTTATTGGCTCTACCTTCGACAGGAGCTGCGATATCCACAGAAATGTCATGGTAGCTTTTATCTCCAAGTACAAGTGGTTTTCTAATAGGTGCTTCGTAATGCGACGCCATATTTTATATTATAGTTACGTTGATCTTATATTTACTTTTATGCTTCTTCTGTATTCCTAACCTTAACATGATAGAAAACATTAGGTTTTGTACCCACATGCTCTAATAAGTGATACATACGATTGCTTTCTTTCAACTCAGCAATCTCACTTCCCTTATCATTAATATCACCAAAGACCATTGCACCACTACTACATGCAGCAGAACAAGCTGTTTGGAACTCACCATCCTTAACCACTCTACCATCTCTTTTAGCATCAAGAATAGTTTTCTGTGTTTTTTGCATACACATAGAACATTTCTCCATAACCCCTCTAGAACGTACAGTAACATCTGGATTGATAACCATTTTACCTAAATCATTATTCATGTGATAATCAAACTCGTCATTATTATTATATAAGAACCAGTTAAATCTACGCACTTTATAAGGACAGTTGTTTGCACAATATCTTGTACCTACACAACGGTTATAAGCCATATGGTTTTGACCTTGACGACCATGTGATGTTGCAGCAACAGGACAAACAGTCTCACAAGGAGCATGATTACAATGTTGACACATTACAGGCTGGAAAGCAACTTGCGGATTAGAAGAAGGATCTTCTAACTCACCAAAACCACCCAATGAACCTTTATCACCAGTTAAGCCATCAAATTCATCTTTCTTAACATTATCACCTTCAAAAGTATCTTCAGAAGAATAGTACCTATCAATACGCAACCAATGCATATCTCTTGATAAACGAACTTCATTCTTACCTACAACTGGCACGTTATTTTCTGCATGACATGCAATTACACATGAACCACAACCCGTACATGCATTTAAATCAATAGATAAATTAAAATGATGACCGATTGAACGATCAAAACTATCCCATAAATCTACCGATGTAGCGGCAACCTCTTGGTGATCTAAAGAAACAACTGGCTGAACATTCCACTCAGCAGCATCTTTAGTATTAAATATCTCTAAGGTTGTTTCTTTAATAATATCACCTCTACCCATTAGTGTTTTATGTAACTGCACACAAGCAAACTCATGATTACCAGCTACCTTTTCAATACTAATAGATTGAATATTAGAAAAACCTTTATATAATGCATAGGCATTTACACCCGTTTGCATTTCCTCTTTTAAACCTTCTTTTTTACCGTAACCGAAAGACAAACCAACAGAACCAAGTGCCTGACCTGGCTGAATGATTACCGGCACGTTACTAACAGAAACTCCGTCTACCGTAATTTTAGCATAACTACCGTCTAGACCACCATTTGCAACATTCTCATTTACAAATCCTAATTTTTCCGCATCAGCTTTAGAAACCGTTACATAGTTATCCCAAGATACACGTGTAATTGGATCCGGAAACTCTTGCAACCATGGGTTGTTCGCCATTTGACCATCACCCATACCCGTCTTAGGATACATCACCATTTCCATTCCCGAAGTATCAGCAGAAGCTAAGCTTCTTAAGGCTGATGCCAAAGGAACAGTCTCTACCTGTACAACTTCCTCTTCCGCTACAGGAGCTTCCATTGCAAGAACGGGAGCAGCAACGCTCTCTACCAACTCTTCAACTACAGAAGACTTAGCACCTACATAAAAACCATCGTGTAATGCTTGATTCCAATCACTAGAACCTAATACAGACGAAGTCCACGTTTGTTTAATATAATCATAATACGCTTGATCACTACCCATCCAAGTTAATAGAGAAGATTGGAATTGACGCGTATCAAATAATTCTTTTATTGCAGGTTGAACCAATCCGTAATGTCCTTTTTTCATTTGAACATCACCCCACGATTCTAAATAATGAGGAGCAGCAGCAACATAATTTACGTTAGCCGTAGTTTCATTATTCGTAACTGAAAAACTTAAGGATAAATCTACATTCTTAAGTCCCTCTACAAAATCAGATGAATTTGGCAATGAATACACAGGGTTCACACCATCCATGATTAAGGCACCTACTCTCCCAGCTTTCATTTCTGAAATAAGAGCATTTACTGCTGTCACATTACCTTGACGAACATACTTAGGAGCCGCCGCATCAAAAGCAACACTACCTAGCATTTCATTTATAGCCAAAACAACAGCTTGAGCATTTTCATCATCCAAACCAGTTACCACAACTGCTTTGGATCTTGATTTATTTATTTGAGCTACCGCTAAATCCAAGGCTTTATTTACACTATCACTAACCTCTCCACCAACAGATGAATTATTTAGCTTAGCATATAATTTAGCCAAAGCAATTTTCTGCTGACTAGGCTTTAACGCTATTCTATTATCCGCATTTGCTCCAGCAAGAGACATATTAGACTCAAACTGAATATGCTTAGACATTTTACCTTTTTGAGGAACTCTTCCTTTTGAGTAGCCACTATCATAGCCACCACCTTGCCAATCTCCTAAGATATCAGCACCGAAAGAAACAATCACTTCCGCTTTAGAAAAATCGTAATCCGCCAAAGCTCTTTCACCATACTTTGCCTGAAAAGCATTTAAAGCAGCCTCCTCAGAAATTGCATCATACGTTACATGATTCACATTTCCGTAAGCTTCCTTAAACTCGCCAACTAGTTTAGAGGTAGACGGACTTGCATACGTCTGCGTCAATAAAGCAATTTGCTTTCCTGAATTCTTTAATGAATTCAATTTACTTTTTACAGCAGCATCTAAATCTCCCCAACTAACAGCTTCACCATTAGCTAAAGGACCCTGAAGACGCGTACTATCATACAAATTTAAAACCGATGCATTAACACGTGCATTTGCACTACCGTTAACAGCCGCATCTGAATTATTATGTATCGAAATAGGACGACCCTCTCTTGTTCTTACTAAAACACTAGCAAAATCAAAACCATTAGCAATAGTTGTTGCGTAATGATTAGCTACACCAGGAATTATACTTTCCGGTTGCACTACATAAGGAATAGACTTAACAACTGGTCCCTCACACGCTGCTAAAGTAGCAGCTGCGGTACTAAAACCAACATATTTCAAGAAATCCCTTCTGTTTGTTGATGAAGAAGCTAAATTATCTTTATCTCCTAAAAATTCATCAACAGGAATATCCTGAACAAACTCATTATGTCTTAGCGTCTCAACAATGGAATCGTTAGGATTTAACTCCGCTTCGCTTTTCCAATATTTTTTGTTTGATGCCATACGTATATCTGTGAAATTATCTCTTCTTGTTAAAACCTATTAATAGTGACATTTACCACATTCCAATCCACCCATTTGAGCAGCTGTAAGTGACTCTACACCATATTTTTTCGAAAGCTCCGCATGAATCTTATCATAATATTCATTCCCTTCAACTTTCACGTTTGTCTCTCTGTGACAATTAATACACCAACCCATTGTTAATGGAGAGAATTGTTGCATAATTTCCATTTCCTCTACTGGCCCATGACATGTCTGACATTCTATACCAGCAACAGAAACGTGCTGAGAGTGATTAAAGTAAGCAAAGTCTGGTAAATTATGAATTCTCACCCATTCCACAGGCTTACTCTCTCCTGTATAGCTTTGGTTTTCTTCATCCCAACCAACAGCTTTATATAACTTCTTTATCTCTCCAGTGTAAAACTCATTTGTATACCCATTAGCTAAATCTTCCGAAGAAGGCCCTTCCGGATTACCCGTATACTCTGAGATTGATTTATGACAGTTCATACACACATTCAACGAAGGAATCCCTGAATGCTTAGACACTCTAGCAGAAGAGTGACAATACTTACATTCTATCTTATTATCACCAGCATGTACCTTGTGTGAATAATGTATCGGCTGAACAGGAGCATACCCTTGATCAACCCCAACTTGCATCATCCAACCATAAGCGAAGTAAGCCCCACCCAATAGCAACATAATTACAGACACCAATACTAAAAATTGATTCTGAGCAAATGCTTTCCAAATCGGCGTTCTCTTTTCAGAACTATCTTGCTCTAAAACCACTCCATTAGCTTCCGCAATTCTTCGCAATGTCTTGTTCACCATGAACAACATCATTACCAATAAACCAAAAACCAGAACAAGAGCCCCGAGAATTATCTCATTAGATAAACCACCCGACTGATTAGACTCTCCACCAGCAGCTACAGCAGCTGTTTGAACAGGAGCAGCAGGAGGCGGTGCAGCAGTATACGCTAATATATTATCAATATCCGCATTAGACAATGTAGGGAAAGCTGTCATAGCAGCCTTGTTATACTCATTGTAAAGCTTATTTGCATAAGCATCACCAGAAGCTATAACACCAGAGCTATTTTTGATCCAAGCATAAATCCAATCTTTACCCAAACCTTCTTCAGACAAACGCTCTTCAACATTTGCTAACGCTGGCCCTGTCATCTTCTTATTCAAGGCATGACATGCAGCACAGTTTTGATTAAATAAAGATTTACCCTTAGCAGCATCACCAGCAGACGCAGTTTCGTCTTGCGAAAATAGGCTTGTAGAAAACAAAAGCCCAATTAATAAACTGACACCTAAAACTTTAGAAAATTGATTGCGGTACGTAACCTTTTTCATATTAAAATTATTTCTTTCAAGATTTTGGCATGATTATTACAACAACCATTTACTGTAACAAATATACACCTCAAAATCGAATGCAAAAATACGACATAGACTTTATTTGCGAAATGTTAAGTTATTTATAATTTACAATTTATACTAATTCTAAATAAAAAGACAGCGCCTAGACTACGCTTTAAAAAATTACTTTTGCAACACAACAACAAAACATTTAAAATAGAAGAATGAAAAACATATATTACAGCGCTATATTCCTTCTATGCGCATCCTACACACAAGCACAAGAAGGGAGCATAAACATTAATCAGGATGGCAACATTCAAAAACTGTTGGATATCTATAAAAGCACCGAAGAAGATTCTGATGATTTTCAGATTCAAATCTACAATGGAAGCTTATCCGGAGCCAACAGCAAAAAATCAAATTTAGATTCAGACTTTCCGGATTGGAAGACAAAAATTGATCACGTAGATACCGATTACAGAGTACGTATTAAAGACATTAAAACAGCTTTAGAAGCAGAGCGCAAATATCTTGAGGTAAGAAAAAAATATCCGGGCGCCATAATTATTACTCCAAAATAATCTCCACACCCAAACAGTATACAAACAAAAAAAGACCCTAATGGGTCTTTTTTTATTTCAATAGTATAAACTTTTATTTAAGTTTTTTCTTCACTGCTACTTCCTGGAATCCTTCCACGATATCCAGCTCTCTAATATCATTGTAGTTCTTAATCTGTAGACCACAATCATATCCTTTAGCAACCTCCTTAACATCATCCTTGAATCGCTTCAGAGAAGTTAACTCTCCTGTAAATACAACCACACCATCACGGATTAGACGTATTCCTGCACTTCTAAGAATCTTACCGCTAGTTACCATACAACCTGCAATAGTACCAACCTTAGAAATCTTGAATGTTTCTCTAATTTCTGCAGTACCTGTAATTTCTTCCTTCATCTCTGGAGAAAGCATACCTTCCATTGCATCTTTCAAGTCATTAATAGCATCATAGATAATAGAGTACATTCTGATATCTATCTCTTCATTATCTGCTATTGTACGCGCATTACCCATTGGCCTAACATTAAACCCAATAATAACCGCATCAGAAGCCGAAGCTAACAACACATCAGACTCTGTAATAGGACCAACAGCTTTATGTATAATATTAACCTGAATCTCAGCTGTAGATAGTTTCTGGAATGAATCCGTCAACGCTTCTACAGAACCATCAACATCACCCTTAAGAATTATATTCAATTCTTTAAAGTCTCCAAGAGCAATACGCCTACCAATTTCATCCAATGTAATATGACGTTGCGTTCTAACAGATTGCTCACGTAATAACTGACCACGCTTAGCTGCAATTTGCTTCGCTTCACGCTCATCTTCCAATACATTGAATTTATCACCCGCTTGAGGAGCCCCATCTAGACCTAAAATAGATATAGGTGTAGAAGGACCAGCATTTTTAATGCTATTTCCTCGCTCATCATGCATTGCTTTAATCTTACCACTACAAGTACCCGCAAGAACGTAATCTCCAATTTTTAAAGATCCAGCCTGAACCAAAACTGTAGAAACATATCCTCTACCCTTATCCAAAAAGGCTTCAACCACTGTACCTGTAGCTAATTTATCAGGATTAGCTTTTAACTCTAATAACTCAGCTTCTAGTAATACTTTTTCTAACAACTCTTTAACCCCTTGACCTGTTTTTGCAGAGATATCATGAGACTGTATTTTACCACCCCAATCCTCTACCAATAGATTCATCTGAGCAAGACCGTCTTTAATTTTCTCAACATTAGCCGTAGGCTTATCTACTTTATTTATTGCAAAAACAATTGGAACACCAGCTGCCTGAGCATGACTAATAGCTTCTTTTGTTTGAGGCATGATATCATCATCTGCCGCCACCACAATAATAGCAATATCTGTAACTTGAGCACCACGTGCACGCATCGCCGTAAAGGCTTCGTGACCTGGTGTATCTAAGAAAGCCATTTTCTGACCACTCTCTAAGGTTACACCATAAGCTCCAATATGCTGTGTAATACCACCACTTTCACCAGCGATAACATTTTCTTTACGGATATAATCCAATAAAGATGTTTTACCGTGATCTACGTGACCCATTACCGTTACAATTGGCGCTCTTTCTTGTAAATCTTCAGGAGCATCAACTTTTTCTTCTATCGCTTCTTCAATTTCAGCTGAAACAAATTCAACTTCGTATCCGAACTCATCCGCAACAATAGACAATGTTTCTGCATCTAAACGCTGATTCATCGTTACCATTATTCCTAATGACATACAAGCAGAAATAATTTGAGTTGTAGAAACATCCATCATCGTTGCTACTTCGTTTGCCGTAACAAACTCTGTAACTTTCAAGATTTTACTTTCTGCTTCTTGCTTCTCAAGATCTTTTTCTGTCTGTTGACGGTGTTGATCTCTTTTATCTCTTCTATATTTAGCGCCTTTTCCTTTTTTAGATTTCCCCTGAAGTTTTTCTAGGGTTTCTCTAACCTGCTTTTGAACATCCTCTTCAGTAGGCTCAACTTTAGCAACAGGATTAAAACGCTGTACAGGACCTCTTCTATTCCCTGGACCACTACCTGGAGGCCTATTAGGACGATTACCTGTATTTGATTGACCAGAGCCAGTCGTATTATTACTTACAATTCTTCTACGACGCTTCTTTTTATCCGCAGCATCGTTTCCTTTAGGAGCTTCTTTTTTCTTCTTAGGCTTTTCAAACTTAGAAAGATCAATTTTAGCACCTGTGATTTTAGGACCGGTAAGTTTTTTGTATTGTGTCGTAATCGTCTCAGACTCCGTTGTTTTCTCCTCTTCTTTAGGAGCAACAACCTCTTTAGGCTTAGCTTCTTCCTTTTTAACTTCAGCTTTTACTACCGGAGTTGGAGCTGGAGTTACCGCCTTAGGCGCTTTAACTTCCTGCTTAGGTTTATGCTTAGGCGCTAAGTCAATTTTATCAACCACCTTAAATTTAGGTCTATCAGATGCCGAAGCTTTAACCACTTCTGGCTCTTTTTTAGCCTCTACCACAGGAGCTTTTTCCACCGGTTTTTCAACAGGCTTCTCTACCTCTTTTGGTTTTTCTTCTTCCTGCTTTTTGTTGTCCAAATCTATTTTTCCAACAGTTTTAGGACCAGATAATTCAGCTTTACCTCTAATTACCTGCTCAGCAGCGGCTCTTTTTTCTCTTTCGACTCTTCTATCTTCTTGCTCTTGTTCTAGCTGTTGACGAATTGCTTCTTTTTCTTTCCGCTTTTCTTCTCCAACTTCCTTAGATGCAACTTTTTTGCTCATGTCCGTTTGGAACTCATCCAAAAGAACTTGATACACCTCATTAGAAATTTTAGTGGTAGGCCTTGCGTCCACATCGTGACCTTTGGAACCCAAAAAATCTACCGCCCTGTCGAGTGAAATGTTTAGTTCCCTTAGGACTTTATTAAGTCTTATTGTTGCATTATCTGCCATAAATACTTGTTACTATACTTATAAATTTCTTGCTAATATATAGCTTAATCTGCTAATTCCTCTTTTAAGATACGCACAACTTCTACAATTGTCTCTTCTTCTAAATCGGTACGCTTCACCAAGTCATCAACATCTTGCTCCAAAACGCTACGAGCAGTGTCCATTCCTATCTTCTTAAATTCTTCTATAATCCATCCCTCGATTTCGTCAGAGAACTCTGTTAACTCAACATCTTCCTCAACTCCTTCACGGAATACATCTATCTCATAACCAGTCAATTGACCCGCTAATCTAATATTATGACCTCCACGCCCAATAGCCTTAGAAACCTCTTCAGGTCTTAAATAAACTTGAGCTGTCATTTTCTCGTCATCCAACTTTACAGAAGAAACACGAGCAGGACTTAATGCTCTTGTTACTAAAAGTTGTGGATTACTAGTCCAGTTGATAACATCTATATTTTCATTCCCTAATTCTCTAACGATACCATGTATACGAGAACCTTTCATACCCACACAAGCTCCTACCGGATCAATACGATCATCATAAGAATCTACAGCTACTTTTGCTTTTTCACCTGGAATACGAACTACTTTTTTAACAGTAATTAAACCATCAAAAACCTCTGGGATTTCCTGAAAAAATAATTGTTCCAAAAATGCAGGTGCAGTTCTAGACATTACAATTACAGGTTTATTTCCTTTTAATTCTACACTTTCAATAACACCACGAACATTATCACCTTTTCTAAAGAAATCTGACGGTATCTGCTTATCCTTTGGAAGAATAACCTCATTACCTTCATCATCTAATAAGATAACAACCTTATGTCTTATATGGTGTACCTCTGCCGTATACAACTCACCCTCTAAATCCTTAAAGTGCTTGTATATAGTTGTATTATCATGCTCATGGATTTTTGAAATTAAATTCTGGCGAAGTGCTAAAATTGCTCTTCTCCCTAATTGAATTAACTTAACTTCTTCAGAAACATCTTCACCAACCTCAAAATCAGGCTCAATCTTACGAGCTTCTGTTAATGAAATCTCCTCATTAGGCTCTTCTACCTCACCATCCTCTACTACAACTCTATTTCTCCAAATCTCTAAATCCCCTTTATCAGGATTAATAATGATATCAAAGTTATCATCAGAACCAAATTTCTTTTTTAGAGCGTTTCTAAAAACATCCTCTAAAATCGCCATTAGCGTTACTCTATCAATGAATTTATCGTCTTTAAATTCTGAAAAAGATTCGATCAGCGCTATATTTTCCATGTTGACCTACAATTAAAATTTTATAATAACTTTTGCTTCTTGAATATCAGAAAAACTAAATTCTTGTTTTTTCTGAACTGTAACTTTACCCTTACCTACTGGTTTTGGTTCTCTAGCTTTCCATTCTAAAGTAATTCCTTGATCGTTCGCTGCTGTTAAAATTCCTTCAAATTTACCATCTAAAGTTTTTACTTCCAACTCTCTACCGATATTCTTTTTATATTGCCTTGGCATAACCATAGGCGTAGTTGCTCCGACAGAAGCCACTTCTAAAGAAAAATCCTCTTCTTCACGATCTAAATTTTGATCAATTGACCTACTAATCGCTATACAATCTGTTAAATTAACTCCTGTATCGCCATCTAGAATAATATTTATTTTGTTCGCAGGCCCTATCGTAAAATCAATCAAAAAAAGTGACTCATTTTCTTTCAAAGCATCCTCTAACAATCCTAAAACTTTCTCTTTAAACATAAACTTAAGCAATAAAAGAGGGGACAAATTGTCCCCTCGTATATACTATTGATTCTTACAGTCTTGCAAATATATAACTTTTTTAAACATTAAGCACATATACTTACGATATAAGATTTAACAATTGAAACAATTTAAAAAAAAATTCCCTGCTCTTTTCAAAAGCAGGGAATTTATTAAATTTCTGTTGGTCCACAAGGACTCGAACCTTGAATGACGGTACCAAAAACCGGAGTGTTGCCAATTACACCATGGACCATTACCTTTAAAAGCGGTGCAAATTTACAACAAAGTTTTACATCTGCAAACCTTTTTAAAAATAAATTTAAAAAAATATTTCTTCGAGGTGTTAAACCTTTATAAAAAAATGAATTACATATCTATATTAATTACTAAATTCGCCGTAATTGGTAAAATACACAACACATGTTTTCTAAAAATTTTGAGAAATGGGATTCCATTTTAGGATGGACTGCTTTTTCTATTGCCTTAATAACTTATTGGATTACCGTTGAACCCACTGGAAGTTTCTGGGATGCTGGAGAATACATCACTACTGCAGCAAAACTACAAGTAGGACACCCCCCAGGAGCACCATTATTGCAAATGATAGGCGCATTTTTCTCCTTATTTGCTTTGGACGACAATGAAAAAATAGCCCTGATGGTCAATTATGTATCTGGAGTTTCTAGCGCATTTACCATCCTGTTCATGTTTTGGACGATTACCAATCTTACTAAAAAAATTATTTCTAAAGACGAAGTAATCACCAATAGTAAAGCAATAGCAATTTTAGGAAGCGGACTTGTTGGATCTTTAGCTTTTACTTTCTCTGATAGTTTTTGGTTCAATGCCGTAGAAACTGAAGTTTACGCTATGGCAAGTTTAATTATGGCGGTACTATTATGGCTTGGACTAAAATGGGTAGACAACTTAGACCAACCAAGAGGTGATAAATGGCTCGTTGTTATAGCTTATGTCGTAGGATTAACTTTTGGAATTCAGTTTATGGGATTCTTAGCCATCCCTTCTATAGGCTTACTTTATTATTTCAAAACTTATAAAACTACCACCGTAAAGAATTTTTTATTAGCAAATATTATTGTGGTTGCCATATTAATGCTCGTCTATAAATTTTCACTAACCTATATCTTAGTAGCGTTTGGATGGAGTGAGGTATTTTTCATAAACACCATTGGCCTTCCTTTTAATTCTGGATCTATCATCATGGGTCTTGTATTCATAACAGTGTTCTACTTAGCATTAAACTACACCCGTAAAAACAACTTCAAAACAGCAAACACCATAGTGCTTTGTCTAATGTTTTTATTCTTAGGATTTTCTTCATGGATTATGTTACCGATAAGAGCAAATGCAAAAGTTGTTATCAACGAAAATGACCCATCTGATGCTAGATCATTACTTGCTTACTACAATAGAGAACAATATCCTGGTGTAGATAGCCCTTTTTATGGCGCATACTTTTCAAATGCTTTTGCTGGACCTGGGGAAGATAAAGATGACAAGCCCAAATATGAAAAAGATGAGAAGGCAGGTAAATACATAATTGTAAATAAATACAAGAATGCTACTCAAGGGCCTAATAAAAAACACATCGGGTTATTACCTAGAATGTGGAGCGAACAGCATGTAGAAAACTACATGCGTTATTTTGGCCCTCTAGAATTTAAAACAAAAACCAATAGCCCTGAACTTGCTGAGGCCGTAAAGCAATTACGCGAAGGATACGCTAAAGGTGAAATTGATGAAGCCCAATATGCACAGTTCCTAAACAGGTTTAGCGAATATATAGAAGTACAACCACCCTCTATTTGGGACAACATCGAGTATATGTTTGAATTCCAATTCGGATACATGTACTGGCGTTACTTCATGTGGAATTTTACTGGAAAACAAAACGACAAACAAGGGAGATATGATGACAACGGAAACTGGATTAGTGGCATCAACTTCTTAGACGAATTACGCCCATCTATTGGCTCTCAAGACAATTTACCTAGTGATATTCTGAACAATAAAGGTCGAAACACCTATTTCTTCCTACCCTTACTCTTAGGGATCATCGGAATATTATTTCAAATAGGAAAAAATCCAAAACAATTCTGGGTACTACTGATATTCTTCCTGTTTACAGGATTGGCTATTCAATTTTATACGAACCCATATATCTTTCAACCCAGGGAAAGAGATTATTCTCTCGTGGGCTCTTTCTACATCTTTGCATTGTGGATAGGAATAGGGGTCTATGGTATATTTGATGCCTTCAAAAAGATCATCACTCCTAAAATACTTGCTCCAACAGTAACTGTGGCTTGTTTATTGGCGGCACCATTTTTAATGGCATACCAAAACTGGGATGACCACGACAGATCAAACAGGTTTACTGCTAAAACTACCGCAAAAGCCTATTTAGAATCTACACAAGCAGACACAGGAGCCATACTATTTACGATAGGTGATAACGACACCTTCCCACTATGGTATGCACAAGAAATTGAAGGCTACCGTACCGATGTCCGTGTCATCAATACAAGTTTATTTGCTACTGACTGGTATATTGACCAAATGAAACGTAAAGCTTACGAAAGTGAAGCCATACCTTCTCAATTAACACACAAACAATACCGCGTAGGCTCCAGAGATGCCGTATACTACCAAAACGTAGATCATCTTTACAATAAAAACATCTCAGAATCTAGATGGGACATTAAAGCATTCATGGAATGGATTGCAAGTGACGAACCTAGAACAAAGCTTAGAAGTGTTTTAGAAGCTTCTTCTGATCAAGACATCAGCAATTACCCTGAGAATACGCTTGACATTGTTTTCTACCCAACAAACCATATTAGAATACCTGTCAACAAAAAGAATGTTTTAGAAAGCGGTTTAGTAAAAGAAAAGGACTCTGCCTTAATTGTAGATTTTATAGATATTGAACTTCCTAAAAGCGCATTACCTAAAAATCGCCTACTTATGTTAGACATTATTGCTAACAATGACTGGAAAAGACCAATCTATTTCTCTGGTGGTAGTTTTGATGATGGCGAATATATTTGGATGAAAGATTACCTACAACTAGATGGTTTAGTCTACAAACTGGTTCCTATCAAAACTGAATTTGACAAGCGTTCTTACGAAATGGGCAGAATAGATAGCGAATTAATGTATGACATAGTTAAGAAATGGGAATGGGGTAACTCAGGAAGCTCAGACATTTACCATGATACACAAACACGTATTCAAGGCCTATCTTTTAGAGGAAATATAGCTCGTCTGGTTGAAACACTATTAAATGAGAATAAAATAGAGAAGGCCAAAGAAATGATTGATATTGCTGTAACAAACATGCCAGTTGATTATTACGAATACTACGCATTTGTGGAGCCTTTCGTAGATGGATATTACAAAGTTGGAGAAACTGAAAAAGCTAGAAAATTATACACGCAACTAAAAACAAAATATCAGGAGCACCTAGAATATTACGCTACACTTCCACTAAATGAGCAATACGAGCGATTAAATGATATTATTGCCGATATGGAAGCCTATAACCGTAATGTTGATATCTTAATACGCAATGGCGACCGTGAGCTTGCAGAGAAGGAGACTATTATTTTCAATGAATACATTGATAAATTTAGTCGCTTTGTCAACGGTAGCGAAGATCCAATCTTAAGAGAAGAAACTCCTACCCTTGTAGATCCTGATTTAATAGATAGCAGTCAAATAGACACTACCTATATTCCAGATCCTGTTGTCACCCCTATTACACAAGAATAATACACATAAAAAAACCGAGACTTTCATCTCGGTTTTTTTATGCTTATGCTATTCTCTTTTACAAGTACTCGTTCAAAATACCAATTAAAGTATTTGCGTCTTGTTCTCCACTTTGGCGCCAAACCATTTCTCCGTTTTTGTAAATAATCAAAGTAGGCAACCCTTTAACCCTTAAGGCTCTAGAAAGCTCCTTATTCTTATCTACATCAATTTTTATTACTTTACCTTTATCTCCCAAAGCTGCCGCAACATCACGTAGGACAGGATGCATGGAAGTCGATTGCTCATTCCACTCCGCATAAAAATCTAACAACACGGGAGCGTTAGAATCAATTAGTTCACCAAATTTAGACATACTTAAATGTTAGGATTCGTAAATCAAATGTAAGAAAAAATGTTAAAAAAATAATTTCTTACCATTTTTTGTGTTTTCCTTAGCATTTATATTTTAAGCAGTTGATTTCTTTTTAAGTGTAATTACGGTTATTTCTGGCCATATTCCTACCCTACCTGGATAGCCCAAGAAACCAAAGCCGCGATTCACATTTATAAACTGACCAAGCTCTTTATATACGCCCGCCCAATATTTATAACGCCATTTTATAGGGCTCCATTTAATCCAACCTGGTATTTCTATCCCAAACTGCATACCATGTGTATGACCACTTAAAGTCAAATGATAATGATAATCATCATGAATCACAATGTCTTCCCAATGACTTGGATCATGACTTAATAAGATTTTAAAATCGTTTTTATTAATGTTAAGTGCTGCTTTTTTCAAATCCCCCAATTTTTTAAAGCCACCTCGCCCCCAATTCTCAACACCCACAAGTGCAATTTTTGAGTTGTTTCGCTCTAGATATCTACTGTCATTTAAAATAAGATCAAATCCCATTTCTTTCTGTATCCTCTTTAAATCATCTAGATTAGCCGCCTTCTCTTCCTCTGTATCCCAATCTACATAATCTCCGTAATCGTGGTTCCCTAAAACTGAAAACTTACCATCTGGAGCCTCTAGTTTTGAAAACAAAGCCATCCAAGGTTTCATTTCCTCTGCTTTATTATTCACCATATCTCCCGTAAAAAATAAGACATCACTCTTTTGCTTATTAATCAGATCGATAGCATATGAAATTTTGCTTTCATCATCAAAACTACCACTATGCACATCTGAAATCTGCGTAAGCGTATATCCATCAAAATCATCAGGAAGATCATCGAACTCTAAATTATACTTCAATACCTTAAAATTATATTTCCCTTTATACATTCCATACAACAAAGACCCAAAAGGTAATGCCGCAATACCTAAGGCTACTAAACTTAAAAAGCGCCTACGCTCTGGCAAGGTAAACTCACGGTCTATGCCAAATATTTTCTGATACATTCCAGAAAAAAATCGGAATATATCTTCTGAAAAAAGAAAAAGTATGGTTATTATTTGAAATGATAATAATGCCAGAAAGAATCCGAAGGCATAACTTTTAGGCCTACTTAACACCCTACCGTCCGATGAACCTAACGTAAACTGAAAAATAAAATTCCCAACTACTAAAAGTGATATAGCTATAAATGTATAATATACCCAAGCATGACGAGATGCTGTTTTAATAGCTTGAAGAGAATAAAAACCCAAAACAAGGTAAATGATGACAAAAACCACGAAACGTAACATAATGCTTTTTTTACAAAGGTATTTTTATTTGCACGAAGCTGTAACCCATTTAAATATTATTTAACCCTTACTACAATATCATGTATGGTCTTAAAGTCTGAAACGAGCGTTTTATCTTCATCTAAAAAGGGCATAAAGCACATACTTAAATTTTCCCTATTTGCATTTTTAGCTTGGAAAGTGGCTCCTGAAAAATGAATAACCGAAAAGCCATTTTCTTTAAATAGAAGCGCATTGTCTCTTTTGATTCCGCTCCCGGGCATAATTACGCAGTTCGCTGCTTTTTGATTGAGGAAATATAACAGATCTATTCCTTCCAATGCTTTTTTTTGTTGCCCAGAGCTTAAAATACAATTCACCCCTATTTGCTCTAGTTGACATAGAGCCTCATAAGGATCTGCCACCCAATCAAAAGCACGGTGAAACGTAAAATACACTCCTTTTGACGCAGCTATTAATTGCTTCGTTCTAAAAATATCAATAGAAAAATCTGGCATTAAAACTCCTGAAACAATTCCGTCTACACCAATTTCTATGCAATTTTCCACATCCTTAAGCATCACATCAAATTCTAAATCAGAATATACAAAATCCCCACTCCTAGGCCTGATGAGTACATGAACAGGAATCTTAATATTCTCCTTAACCGCCTTTAGCAATCCCGCAGATGGCGTTAATCCTCCAACCCCTAATTCCATACAAAGCTCAATCCTATCTGCCCCCGCTTTTTCTGCATTTATAGCCGACTCTAAAGAATTAGCACAAACTTCTACCAGCATATTCTTATATTTAAAACTCTAAAGTAACCAACAAAACCATAGTATGCAAAGAAGAAAATTTCTTAAAAAATCGACGATTGCCACCGCTGGATTAATTTCAGCTCCTTTAATTGCCTCCCATAAAGAAGAAGATCCAATATTAAGTTCAGCCAGTAAAAAGGTAAAGCCCATTGTAATTGCAACTTGGAATGTAGAAAATGCCACAGCAAAAGCTTGGGAAATTTTAGTAAACGGAGGTAGCTCCTTAGATGCCGTAGAACGAGGCGTCATGATAGAAGAGGCTGATGAAAGCAATCAATCCGTAGGTAAAGGCGGAAGACCGGACCGCGATGGCACCGTAACTTTAGACGCTTGTATTATGGACTCTAAAGGAAATTGCGGCGCAGTGCTTAGCATGGAAAACATAGTGCATCCTATTTCCGTAGCCCGAAAAGTTATGGAAGATACGCCACATGTAATGCTTGCAGGAAAAGGGGCCGAAAAATTCGCTTACGAAAAAGGCTTTAAAAAAGAGTCCTTACTTACCGAAAAATCTAAACAAGAATGGCTGGAATGGAAAAAAACTTCACACTATAAACCCATTGTAAATATAGAAAATCATGACACCATTGGAATGCTTGCTATTGATAGCCAGGGAGCTATTTCTGGCGCGTGCACCACTAGCGGTATGGCTTATAAAATTGCAGGACGGGTTGGCGACTCTCCCATTATTGGCGCTGGCCTTTTTATAGACAACGAAGTTGGCGGCGCAACCGCCACAGGAGTTGGTGAAGAAGTTGTACGCACTGTTGGCAGTTTTTTAATCGTAGAACTTATGCGACAAGGCAAATCTCCCCAAGAAGCTTGTGAAGAGGGTGTTCGAAGAATTATTGCCAAAAACAAAGACAAGCTTAACTTTCAAATTGGATTTATCGCCATAAATAAAAAAGGGGAAACAGGAAGCTATTGCATTCAACCTGGATTTAGCTACAGAACGTATTCTGAAGCTGGGCATGTAAATAATATCCCTGAATCCTATATTAAAGGATAAATTAATAAATTGAATTGGATAATCTTCGTAGTTTTGAAATTCTCGAATTGAAAAATAAAATGGCAGAACAAAAAAGACTCTTTCTACTAGATGCATATGCATTGATATTTCGTGGCTATTACGCTTTAATCAAAAACCCTAGAATAAATTCTAAAGGCATGGACACATCTGCCATAATGGGGTTTATGAATTCACTCCTTGATGTTATTAGACGGGAAAAGCCCGATCATTTAGCCGTATGCTTTGATAAAGGCGGAAGCGCAGAGCGTACCGAGTTATTTCCAGAGTACAAAGCTAATCGTGACGCTACACCAGATGCTATACGTATTGCCATTCCTTATATTCAAGATATTTTAAAAGCAATGCATATTCCCGTTGTAGTTTTAGAAGGCTGGGAAGCAGATGATATTATTGGCACCCTTGCCAAGCAAGCAGAAAAAGAAGATTACAAAGTGTTCATGGTGACCCCAGATAAGGATTTTGGCCAACTAGTGTCTGAAAATATTTTTATGTACCGCCCAGCCCGTATGGGTAATGGCATAGAAATTTGGGGGATTCCTGAAATTCAAAAACGTTTTGGGGTAGAACGCCCAGAGCAAGTTATTGATTACCTAGGTATGATGGGCGATGCTAGTGACAATATCCCTGGCTTACCTGGCGTCGGAGACAAAACTGCCAAAAAATTTATAGAGCAATTTGGCTCTATGGAAAATCTTTTAGCTAATACAGACCAGCTAAAAGGTAAAATGAAAGAGAAAGTAAAAGAGAATGCAGAATTAGGACTTTTATCAAAAAAGCTCGCCACCATATGTATTGATTGCGACGTTACTTTTAACGCGACAGATTATGAATTAACCATGCCTGATGCCGAAAAAGTTCAGGTATTATTTGAAGAATTAGAATTTAGACGTCTAAAAGACCAATTCTTAAAACTATTTACACCTGAAGGGGAGGCTGCCAGCTCTGAGGAAGAGAACAACAAACCTAAAGCACAAACTAAAGAAGCTGGCGTTGGCCAATTTTCTTTATTTGGTGGCGACCCAAACACCGCCTCGGAAACTGTAGAAGATTATTCTTCCAGAAAAACAATTAAAGACATTTCTCATGTATACCAAAGTGTTGCACCAGGAATGGCTATGAAGCTTTTTCTTCAAAATCTATCCAAGCAAACTTCCGTATGCTTTGATACAGAGACAACGGGCTTAAACCCACTGACTGCAGAATTAGTTGGTATTGCTTTTTCTTGGGAAGCCTCAAAGGGCTTTTACCTTCCTTTCCCTGCAGATAGAACGGAAGCACAAGAACTCATAGAACAACTGCGTCCATTTTTTGAAGATGAGTCTATTGAAAAAATAGGCCAGAATCTGAAATATGATATCAAAGTTTTAGACAAATATGAGATTAAAGTAAAAGGAAAATGTTTTGACACCATGTTAGCACATTACCTGATTAATCCAGATATGCGTCATAATATGGATGTTTTAGCAGAAACATACCTAAATTACACCCCTGTATCCATAACAGAACTGATTGGCAAAAAAGGTAAGAATCAACTTAGCATGCGTGATGTTCCTCTAAAGGATCAAACAGAATACGCAGCAGAAGATGCTGACATTACCTACCAACTAGCCCAACAATTTAAGCCAGAACTAGAAGAAGCTAAAACTCAGGAATTATTTGATACTATTGAAATTCCACTTTTACATGTTCTTGCGGCAATGGAATTAGAGGGTATTAATTTAGATACAAAATTCTTAAAATCCTTAGCTGAGGACTTAGATAATGATATTAAAAATCTAGAAACAGCCATTTTTGAAGAAGCTGAAGAAGAATTTAATATCGCATCGCCAAAACAATTAGGAGATATTCTTTTTGATAAATTAAAGCTGGTTGCCAAGCCTAAAAAAACAAAAACAGGTCAATACTCTACCGCAGAAGATGTGTTATCATACCTAGCAAAAGACCATCAGATTATTGAAAACGTTTTATCTTATCGAGGTTTAGCTAAATTAAAGAGTACCTACGTAGACGCTTTGCCATCACAGGTAGAAGAAAGCACAGGAAGAGTACATACAGACTACATGCAAACAGTAGCTGCCACAGGTCGTTTAAGTAGTAACAACCCAAACCTTCAAAATATTCCTATTAGAACGGAACGAGGAAGACAAGTACGTAAAGCATTTGTCCCAAGAAATGAAAATTATGTACTGGTTGCTGCAGATTATTCTCAAATAGAACTTAGAATTATAGCAGCACTGAGTGAGGAAACTACGATGATTGAAGCATTTAAAAACGGAGAAGACATTCATGCCTCTACCGCTTCAAAAGTATTTAATGTACCTTTAGACGAAGTTACACGAGAACAACGTAGCAATGCCAAAACAGTGAATTTTGGAATTATCTACGGTGTTTCAGCCTTCGGTTTGAGCAATCAAACAGATTTATCTAGAGCAGAAGCTAAGGAATTAATAGACACCTATTATAAAACCTACCCTAAATTAAAAAACTATATGAGTGGTCTCGTTGATTTCGCAAGGGACCATGGATATGTACAAACAGTATTAGGTAGAAGAAGGTATTTAAAAGATATTAATGGTAGTAACGCCATAGTTAGAGGTGCTGCTGAACGAAATGCCGTAAATGCCCCGATTCAAGGAAGTGCTGCTGATATCATCAAAATAGCAATGATTAATATCTACAATAAACTCAAAGAGGGCAATTATAAAACAAAAATGTTGTTACAAGTACATGATGAATTGGTCTTTGATGTTTACAAGCCAGAATTAGAGGAGATTAAGTCTTTAATTAAAGCTGAAATGGAAAATGCCTATACGCTAGAAGTGCCATTAGACGTTGAAGTTGGCGTAGGTGAGAACTGGTTAGAAGCACATTAATAAATACAGAAAAATAATATTTTATTCTGGTAAGAAACAGGATAAAAACAAAAGGGAAAAACAGGGTCGTTGAAAAAATAAATAAATTATTTAGAAACAACCATTTGTTATTCAAGTTAATAATTGTACATTTGCACCCCACTAAACGGGATTTAAGTGTTTAATAAATAAAAAAGTACCTGTGGACACATTAAGTTACAAAACAATTTCCGCGAACAAAGCAACTGTTGATAAGCAATGGGTGTTAGTTGATGCAGAAGGAGAGACATTAGGTCGTTTTGCTTCAAAAGTTGCAAAATTACTAAGAGGAAAATACAAGCCTAGCTTTACACCACACGTAGATTGTGGAGACAACGTTGTTGTTATAAATGCTGAAAAGATTAATTTGACTGGTAACAAGTGGGAAAGCAAAACCTACGTACGTCACACTGGATACCCAGGAGGTCAAAGATTTCAAACAGCGAAAGAGGCATTAGCTAAAAACCCTGTAAGCATTGTAGAACGTTCTGTAAAAGGAATGTTGCCTAAAAATAAATTAGGTGCTGCAATCTTTCGTAACCTTAAGGTTTATGAAGGAGCTCAACACGGTCAAGAAGCTCAGAAACCAACCGTAATTAATTTAAACGACCTTACATAATGGACGTAATTCACAAAATAGGAAGAAGAAAAACTGCTGTTGCACGTATCTATCTTTCAGAAGGAAGCGGTAAAATCACCGTTAACAAAAAAGATTTAGAGGTATATTTCCCTACTGCTACTTTACAATACAAAGTAAAACAAGCTTTCTCATTAACAAATGTTGAAGATGCTTACGACGTAACTGTAAATGTATTTGGAGGTGGTATCACTGGTCAAGCAGAAGCAATTCGTTTAGCTTTATCTAGAGCTATGTGTGAAATTGATCCTGAGAACAGATTAATCCTTAAACCAGAAGGTTTATTGACAAGAGATCCAAGAATGGTTGAACGTAAGAAATTCGGTCAGAAGAAAGCACGTAAAAAATTCCAATTCTCGAAACGTTAATCGTAAAGAGATATATTTTAAACTGTTTATTCAGTTTATACAAAAGTTCATTGAAAACCCTGAAAATTTTTTTTCAGGGTTAAATTTTAAAATCAAGTTGTTGTTGTCCAAAAGTATAACAGCTTTTGGAAACTAGTTTAGCATCTAAATATTAAAGGCCACAAAGTATCGTGCCACTTTAGTATTGCTAATTCAACAGAACGTAAACTAAGTACAAAAAAAATGGCAAACAAAATCGTAGTAAAAGACTTACTAGAAGCAGGTGTACACTTTGGTCACCTAACAAGAAAATGGAATCCAAACATGGCTCCATACATTTACATGGAACGTAATGGTATCCACGTAATTAATCTTTACAAAACTGCTGCAAAATTAGAAGAAGCTAATGAAGCTCTTAAAAAAATAGCAGCATCAGGTAGAAAAATACTTTTTGTAGCTACCAAAAAACAAGCAAAAGACATAGTTTCTGAAAAAGTTTCTAATGTAAACATGCCTTACATCACTGAAAGATGGCCAGGTGGTATGTTAACAAATTTTGTTACTATCCGTAAAGCTGTTAAGAAAATGGCTCATATCGATAGAATGAAAAAAGATGGTACTTTTTTAACTTTATCTAAAAAAGAACGTTTACAAGTTGATCGTTTACGTGCAAAATTAGAAAAGAACTTAGGTTCTATCTCTGAAATGACACGTTTACCAGGTGCATTATTTATTGTTGATACAATGCGTGAGCACATTGCTGTAAAAGAAGCTATCAAATTAAACATTCCAATTTTCGCAATGGCAGATACAAACTCTGACCCAAGATTATTGGATTATATTATTCCTTCTAATGATGATGCTTCTAAATCTATTGAAGCTATCTTAACTCATGTAACTGAAGCAATTGCTGAAGGTTTATCTGAGCGTAAATCAGAAAAACAATCTGGAAAAGAAGGTGAAGAAGCTAAAGTTGCTCCAAAAGCAAAGAAAGCTGCTGAACCAGCAACAGAAGTAAAAGCTGAAGCTAAAACAGAAGCTGTTGATGATTTAACTAAAGTTGAAGGTATCGGTCCAAAAATTAATGAAATTTTCCAAACTGCTGGAATCAATACATTCAGTGACTTAGCTGGAAAAACAGAAGAAGAATTAAATGTAGTTTTAACTGCTGCTGGTTCTAAATTTGCTTCTAAGAATCCTGCATCATGGCCTAAACAAGCTAAAATGGCTGCTGAAGGTAAATGGGATGAGTTAAAAGAATGGCAAGATAATGTTAAAGGTGGTATTGAATAAATCAGAACCTCTTAACATTACCCTAGTATAAATAAAATTTTTAATTAACACTATCGGCTAGAATTAAACCTTATAAAGTTTTAGTTTTAGCCTAGTTTTTAAAATCATATATAAAATGGCTAAAATTACCGCCGCAGAAGTAAACAAGTTAAGACAAGCTACTGGAGCTGGAATGATGGACTGCAAAAACGCTTTAGTTGAAGCTGAAGGGGATTTTGACAAAGCTATCGACGTTCTACGTAAGAAAGGTCAAAAAGTTGCTGCAAAAAGAGCTGACAGAGAAAATACCGAAGGTGCTGCTATTGCTAAAGTTAATGCTGACAGTACTGCTGGTGTTGCTATCGTATTAGGTTGTGAAACTGATTTCGTTGGTAAAAACGAAAACTTTATTGCCTTAGCTAATCAACTTGCAGATAAAGCTATAAATTTTGATACTAAAGAAGAATTTTTAGCATCTGATTTTGGTGGAATGACTGTAGCTGAGAAACTAGTTGAACAAACTGGTGTAATTGGTGAAAAATTAGACATCACTGCTTTCGAAAAATTAGAAGCTCCTTATGTTGGTAGCTATGTACATATTAACAAAATTGCTGCCTTAGTAGGTTTAACTTCTAAAAATGAAGAAGTTGGTAAAGATGTTGCTATGCAAATTGCTTCTATGGGGGCTAGTACTTTATCTTATAAAGATTTCGAACCTTCTTTTGTTGCAGCAGAAACAGAAGCTAGAATCGCAGTTATAGAAAAAGATAATGAAGAATTAGGAAGATTAGGTAAAACACTTAAAAACGTTCCTCAATTCATCTCTATGAGTCAGTTAAGTCCTGAAGTTTTAGCAAATGCTGAAGAAGCTGCTAAAGCTGAATTGAAAGCTGAAGGTAAGCCAGAAAAAATATGGGATAAAATTCTTCCTGGTAAAATGGAGCGTTTTGTTTCTGATAACACAACTCTTGATCAAGAGCAATGTCTATTAGATCAAAACTTTATTAAAGATGAAAAAGTAAATGTTGCTACTTATGTATCATCTGCACAAGATGGTTTAGCAGTAACTTCATTTAAGCGCGTTACTTTAGGGTAATAATCTTAACGTACATATTAAAAAGGGTCACAAATTAGTTTGTGACCCTTTTTTCATGCCCTCATTTTAAGTAATATATGGATTAGAAAAATAAACATACTCCCAAAACACAAATTGCACTTAGAACAAAAGACTCAAATTTTCTCATAATGCAGTCATTAAGAACATAACCACACTAAAACCCAATTTCCACAACATTGTCCCCTATAACAAGAATACAGACATCTAATGAACAATGCTTAAAGATTTAAGTCAACTCATTTATTATAGAATAAAAACCAAGCGTTTTGTCTTGAAAATAATGATTTACGTTTTTTTGTAGAAAATAAACATTTCATTACTAATTTTCAAAACCCCTTTTACACGATGAAAATCTTATTAAGAAACCTACTTATTATTACATTTTACCTTTCATGCAGTAGTGCATGGACTCAATTAGATCAAAACTATTTTAATAAACTCAAAAACGAAAAAGTCAGTTCTGACCAAAAATTAGAGTGGATTCAATTAGGACCAGGAATGTCAGGGTACTGTGAGTTCTTCTGGCCACACCCTACAGACCCAAAAGCCTATTATATGGCTCCAGATATGTTCAACGGATATACCTCCTTAGACGGTGCAAAATCATGGAAATCGTTCAAAGACTATGACGGAGAAGGCGCAGACATGGGTAGGACATACGACATAGAATTTTCCAGACAAAACGCCAATCTTGGATTTGCCATAGACGAACTAGGAGGTTTATTTAAAACAACAAACAAAGGCAGAAGCTGGGAAAAAACCACCTTTAATCTAGAAGGAGCTCATAATGAAATTGCGGTAGATCCCTATGATGATAACATTTGGTATATCGGTGCTGGTACGTTTTGGGATGTTAAACGATTTCATCGCACCGCAACGGACAATACGGGAGGAGAATTTAGACCAAAGGCCGTATTGGGACATATTTATAAAAGCACAAACAAAGGGCTTAATTGGAGAAAAATTAAAAACGGATTACCTAATACTCTAGCTGTTGGAAAAATTATAGTTGATCCAAGAAATACAAATCGTATCATCATGGTAGCCAATACAGGATTATATATTAGCACGGACCGAGGAGAAAACTGGGTGAAATCTGAAAATAATGGACTACCAAATAACTTGCCTAGAGACCTCACCTCCCACTTTAATACCACTACAAAAAAACTGACCTTGTATTTAGTAGATCAAACAAGCTTTCATGCCGCAAACAACAGCTATACCACACAGGGTGGGATCTATAAAAGTATAGACGGCGGTAGAACATGGACCACTATCACTGGAGATTTGGGTTTAAATTTAGACAAGATAACATCGAACAATAGCAAATATTACTTTAAACGATCTGTTGCGAAATGGTTTGACAAAGACATCAACAGTATCAGCAACATCATACCTACAAATAAGGTGCTTCAAAATTATAACAGGATTGTAGTCAACCCCAAAAATCCAGACGAAATATACGTTTCACACAATGTAAAACATGACTTTTCATTTGGGCCAGGCGATATATGGAAAACAGAAAATAGTGGCAAAAACTGGTTTCCTTGCGGCAGGACCGGGAAATATTGGATAAATAAAGCAGACCAATCTTACTGGAATAATAGAGCTGTAAGTGTAACTGGTATGAATACCTCTTTTGCTCACTTACAGCATGAAATGGAAATAAGAGAAGAAATTTGGGGCGCTAGATTTCTATCGATAAGCCCTGAAGGAGACCTTTTCACAAGTCTTGACCAACAAATAGTAAGATCTAAAGATGGAGGTAAAAGTTGGCAACAAATAGATGACGACGAAACATCTTCTGGAAGTAATGCATGGATTAGTAAAGGTGATAGTAACCTACCAGGACGCTATATTTATTTAGAAACAGGTGTACCCGATCGCAAATTTTTCTTAAGTGGTGAACACGGCTTATGGAAATCTGCACCATTAGGAGATTTCACCGGCACAGCCAGAGTTGCAACCACCCAAATAGAAGGGCAAGTAAATCCAGGAGGAGCACATTCCACAGCAACCTTAGCGGTACACCCAACTAATCCAGATAAAATATACACCCTACAATTTAGACAAAATCACAGAAACTATTTCAGGGGTTCTAATGACGGAGGAAAGACTTGGAAAAACATTGGTAAACCTTTTGAATACCAAGAGACAAATACATCTAGCGAGCATATCTACAGTTCATCTTTAATGATAGAACCTGAAAATCCAAACACTATATATTTTACTGCGATGCGCTACAGTCCTTCCGAAATAAATGAAGGTGCAGGTCATGCATTTGACAAGTTTGGAGTCTACAAAAGCTCTGATGGCGGAAAAAATTGGTCTATAAAAAATAATGGATTCCCAGATAAAGCCAGCATTAGAAGAATAGCAATGCATCCAAATAGAAGTAATGAGCTTTACGCTGCATCCAATTTTTACAAAAATGTAAATGGTGGTTTATATAAAACTACCGATCGCGCTAATTCTTGGACAAAAATGACTATTCCAAACGCTATTACTTCCGTAAATAATGTACATATTAACAAAACAACTGGTGCCATCTACATATCATGTGGCACAAGATCAGGATCAGATACTTCCGGTGGCGTTTGGAAAAGCTCAAACAATGGTAATACTTGGACAAAGATTTTTGACCTAAACTATGTTTGGCAAGCAGAAACTTCACCTATAAACCCAGACCTAATAATAGTAGCTGTTCCTAGATCTAGCAAACACATAAATCCTGGCGCTTACATTTCTAAAAATGGTGGTAATACATGGACAAAGGTGAATAAAAATTTAGCACACCCCCATTCTATTACAGATATTAAACCAGACCATAAAGATGAAACTATATTTTGGTCCGCTGGATGGGGAAGTGGTTGGTACAAAGGTATTATTCAAGGAGATGATTCTAATAATTCAGAAACCAAGACCCCATTCAATGGCACTGCACAAAGTATCCCTGGTAAAATTCAGGCTGAAGACTTTGATAAAGGCGGCCTCAACTTATCCTATAATGACACTGACATTACCAATAAAGGAAACAGTTATAGAGTTACTGAAGGTGTCGATATACAACCAACAACAGACCTCGGAGGAGGATACAATATTGGATGGACTAAGGCAGGAGAATGGCTGGAATATACAGTTGATTTTACCAAAACACAGCCATATGATTTTTTTCCACGGATAGCTTCTATAAATAATAATGGACAACTAAATATAAAAATAGATGGAAAGAGCATCTCTAACCCTATTAATATCCCGGATACTGGCGGATATCAAACATACGAAAATCTGTACTTGAGCAACATACCTGTAGAAAAAGGAATTCATATTGTCAGAATTGAAATAATAAAAGGTGGATTTAATATTAATAGCTGGGCTGCATGGCCTACTCCAATTAGTACCAACTTAATTATGAATTATGATACCGAAACTAATCAAATAGAGGTGTACCCAAATCCTATAGGAAACGAATCCTTAAAAATTAAATTAAATCAGACATACGAGGGTCTAATCACATATGCTGTAACAGACGTAAATGGTAAAAAAGTAGTCTTTGGGGAGTCCAATGAAAAAGAGATTATTAGTATCCCCACTACTGCAATAAGCTCTAAAGGAATATATATACTTACACTCGTCATTAATAGTGAAAAGCATACCTATAAAATAATTAAATAAGCCATGACTATACCCACAAAAAAGGAGCGCTATTGCGCTCCTTTTTTTCGTATTAGATTATAATTGAGACGTACTATCCCTTCATCCAAATTTGTCTTAATTTCAATTGTGCATCTGTTACATTCTCCTTAGAAACTATTTTAGCAACTGTCACCATAGGATTTCCTGCTGCACCAGATAATGTTAACTCTTCCCCATTACGATCCACAACAATAGTAACCAACTTGTCGGCTGACCAACTAAAGCTCTGTCCAATAATTGGACGTAATGATTCTAAAGTTATAGCTGTACCATCAATAGATTTAAACACATCACCACCTTGCAAACCTAAGCTTATGAAAAAGCTATTTAAAGTAATACCCTCTCTAACAAAGACAGCATTATCCTTTGTTTGATCCACATCGATATAAGGAACATTCTCTTTTAAAAAATAGCCACTTTGCTCTTCTACTGTACCAAGTTCTAAACCTACTTTAGACAAATACACGCTATAATCAATTGGTGTTGCTCCTACTACATGTGTTGCGAAGAAATCTGAGACTTCTGGATATGTCATCGACACAATCTCAGCGATAAGCGCCTCATCTTTGAACGGAATAGCATCACCATACTTCTTTGACAATTCTTTTAACAACCATAAGACACTTTTCTCCCCACCACTTAATTCTCTTAAGGTAATATCTAGCGCCATGTTAATTAAAGTACCTTTCTCATAGACATTGGCATAATTATCTTTATAAGGGTCGTCCAGTATATTTTGACTCATTACAGTAAAAGACATGGCATCCTCATAAAGTTTGGCGTTGTTTATTTTATCCATAATACGCTCGTAAAACTCTTCTTCACTAATTAAACCTTGCTGTATTTGAAATAGATTAGCAAAATACTCTGTTGTACCTTCATACATCCAAAGGTGCATTGACATTTTAGGATCGTTAAAATCAAAATATTGAATCTCTTCAGAATGCACACTTAGAGGAGTTACAATATGAAAGAACTCGTGAGAAACTACATCAACCATTGCTTGTTCTAGTCTTGCTTGGTCCATTTGCTCTGGCAAAACCACTACCGTTGAAGTGTGATGCTCTAAAGCGCCGAAGCCACTTGCGTCATTTTCAGAACCTGCCAAATACAATAGAATATTATACTCTTTAGTACTATTAATAGCTCCTAAGAATGTTTTTTGAGCAGACATCATCTTGAACATTCTTTCCTCAAGGTCTGAGGCACTATACAAACCATTAGGAGAATACACACTCAAGTTCACCGTAATACCATTTACCTCAAAAGAAACAATATCTGCCTTAGCATATAAAATTGGATTATCTGTCACTTCAAAATAGCGACTTGCATAAAAGATATCTAAACCAGTGTCTGTATCTGCATTATTTTCTTTTAAAGAAGTTGCTGCGACCAAAGCAGAAGGATGCTTTATAGATAATTCATAAGGTATTTCTTTTAAATTATTGAAATAGCCCACAAAACCATGAAGGTTTAGCATAAAGTTTTCTCCCTTAAGGATATTAGTTCCTGAAGGAGAAAAAACAGCATGCTCTACTTCAGCTTCCGTATCATAGGTGTCATTAACATAATAAGATACCCGATCTAATTTAACACCATCAGCAATTACCCACGTATTGTCATCTTTTTTAGAAAAAGACAATTCAGCCCCTTTATAATCATACGCCTTAAATCCTTCTATATATTTGCCATAATTGTCAGTACTATAGGTACCTGGAACCGTTTTAGGTATGAAAAATAAGACTTCACCTGCGCTAAAAGCACCTGGATTAAGTTCTACAAGAACTTTATCATCTACTACATTAACCAAATCTATTTTAACCTTAACGACACTCGTATCTGCTGCCACTAGACTTTTAGAAGACCCACAAGCCTGCATTAAAAGCGCTAATGCTATTATATATCCTGTTTTTTTCATTTTTATTCTATTCATTTTAAGTACTATCTAATGGTTAATTGTTATTAATTAAACAAGATTATTAAAATAAAATAACAGTACAGAGAGTTTTGAGAAATAATTAGGACTGCAATTAATTATTAATGGCGTATTCTCGTAAATTATTTTGATTATTTTTGCACTAGTTTAAATAAATCCGAACCATGCAGTATAAAAGAATTCTTTTGAAATTAAGCGGCGAAGCCTTAATGGGTGAACGACAATACGGAATTGACCCAAAAAGGTTAGCAGAATATGCTGAAGAGATAAAAGAGGTAATTGACAAAGAAATTGAAGTCGCTATTGTTATTGGCGGAGGAAATATTTTTAGAGGATTAGCCGGAGCAAGCAATGGTATGGATCGCGTACAAGGAGATCATATGGGAATGCTAGCCACAGTTATCAATGGTTTAGCGCTTCAAAGTGCACTTGAGGAAAGCGGCGTACAAACTAGATTACAATCTGCCATTCAAATAAATGAAGTAGCAGAACCTTTTATCCGTAGAAGAGCAATGCGCCATTTAGAAAAAGGTAGAGTAGTTATTTTTGGAGGGGGAACCGGAAACCCCTATTTTACTACTGATTCTGCAGCCGTATTAAGAGCTATTGAGATTGAAGCTGATGTAATATTAAAAGGAACCAGAGTAGATGGAATTTACACTTCTGATCCTGAAAAGGATAAGAATGCTACAAAGTTTGATACGATTACTTTCAAGGATGTATTAACTAAAGGACTAAAAGTAATGGATACAACAGCATTTACTTTAAGTCAAGAAAATGAACTACCAATTGTTGTGTTTGACATGAACAAGAAAGGTAATTTATTAAAACTCCTTTCTGGAGAAAATATTGGAACTGTTGTTGACAACTAGATAGTGGCATATTATATGCAGCAGATTTTAAAAAACTAAATAAAATGAACGAAGAAATTACTTTTATACTTGACAGCACTAAAGAGAGCATGAATGGCACTATTGACCATTTAGTGAAAGCATTTGCGAAAATTAGAGCAGGAAAAGCTAGTCCTATAATGTTATCTAGCGTTATGGTAGACTATTATGGCTCACAAACTCCACTTGGTCAGGTTGCAAACGTAACAACCCCAGATGCGCGTACGATTACGGTACAACCTTGGGAAAAAAATATGCTTCAGCCTATTGAAAAAGCTATTATGATTGCTAATCTTGGCTTTAACCCCATGAATAATGGTGACTTTGTTATTATTAGCGTACCACCATTAACAGAAGAACGTAGAAGAGATTTAGCAAAGCAAGCAAAGAGTGAATCTGAAGATGCTAAAGTTGGTATCCGTAATGCTAGGCAAGAAGCGAATAAAGATATCAGGGCACTTGATGATGCCTCTGAAGATTTAAAGAAAAATGCTGAAGCGGACATTCAAGAACTTACCAATAAATTTTCTAAGAAAATAGAAGAAGTTTTAGCCGTGAAAGAAGCCGAAATAATGAAAGTATAATTTTAGCATTTCAATAAAACAGTATTAAAGGGCAACTAAATAGTTGCTCTTTTTTTGTTTGAAAACTTAAATTTTCTTAAAATCGTATGAAAAGCAGTTATTCCCTTAACAGATTTCTGTGATTACCCGTAATCATTTTCTACCTTTGAGCCAATTTTTAAAAAATAACATGGTTGCGAAATTAACTAAAGGTTTCTGGGCAAAAACCGCAAATATTATTCTAAGAAATAGAATAGTCATTTTAATTCTTATTACGCTGCTTACTGTGTTTTTAGCATTGCAGTGGGACAAAATGCGATTTTCTAGTTCGCAAGCAAACTTACTACCAGATCATCATCCTGTAAATGTACAATACCAGTCGTTTCTAAAAACCTTTGGTGAAGAAGGTAATGTCATGGTCCTAGCAGTAAAAGATTCGTCTCTTTTTACCCCTTCAAAATTTAATAGATGGAATAAGTTTAGCAAGCAACTTGCTGCATTTCCTGAGGTAGATTTTGTATTATCAACAGACAATCTCCAAGAATTAATCAAAGACACCATAAAACAACAATTTGTTCTTCAACCTTTTATTAAAAAAGCACCTACCACCAAGGCTGAAATAGATACGCTCACCTCACATTTGTTTAACAATCTTCCGTTTTATGAAGATTTGATCTACAACAAAGAGACCAAAACAATTAGAACCATTGTTTATCTAGATAAAGATATTGTAAACACTTCTGCCCGAAAAGATTTTATACTAGAAGACCTAAACCAATTGGTAAAAAATTTTGAAGATGAAACCAATTTAGATGTACACGTATCTGGGATGCCTTATATAAGAACCATGAATTCCCAGAGTATCATTAATGAAATAGGGAAATTTATCCTAGCAGCTTTAGGAGTTACCTCTTTAATTTTCTTTTTCTTTTTTAGAAGTTTTAGAGCTACCATAATTTCTATGTGCGTTGTAATTATTGGTGTTATGTGGTCTTTCGGTGTTTTAGGCTTACTGCAATATGAAATTACCGTGCTTACCGCATTGATTCCTCCATTAATAATTGTCATCGGAATCCCGAATTGTATTTTTCTGATTAACAAGTATCAGCAAGAAGTAAAAAAGCACGGGAACCAAGCCTTATCATTACAACGGGTAATCTCTAAAATTGGGAATGCAACGTTGATGACAAATATTACTACTGCTTCTGGATTTGCTACTTTTATTGTAACAGATAGTCAACTTTTAAAAGAATTTGGTATAGTAGCATCCATTAACATTATAGGTATTTTTATACTATCTCTTCTGATTATTCCTATTGTATATAGCTTTATGTCGCTCCCTAAAACGAAGCATTTAAAGCATTTAAATAAACGTTGGATAGATACTTTTGTTAATTGGATGGAAAACATTGTTCGCGAAAAACGAATTTCTGTATACATTGTTTCTATTTGTCTTTTAGTAATCAGTATCATCGGTATTTACCAAATAGATATCTCAGGAAGTCCTATAGAAGACATGCCGAAGAAAGCAGAATTCTTTCAAGATATTCGCTTTTTTGAACAAGAATTCGACGGGATAATGCCTGTTGAAATTGTCGTAGATACCAAACGTAAAAAAGGAGTTTTAAAATCATCTACTTTAAAAAAGATGGACGAATTGAGTGGTCTTATCCATGAAATTCCAGAATTATCTAGGCCTGTTTCTGCTGTAGATTTAGTAAAGTACTCTAAGCAAGCCTTTTATAGCGGAATCCCTAAGTATTACCAACTTCCTACGTCTCAAGAAAATACGTTCATTATGGATATCGCTCGTAAATCTTCTGGCAATGGAAATTTATTAAAGAGTTTTGTTGACTCTACTGGACAAACAGCTCGTATTACCACGTACATGAAAGATGTTAAAACCGTCCGAATGGAAGCCATTGAAGGTAAACTAAAAGAAAATATAGATAAGATTTTCCCTGCAGAACGCTACAACGTTTATATGACTGGTAGTGCATTGATCTTCTTAAAAGGAACAAAATACTTAGTAAACAATTTAATAATGTCTCTTGCTTTAGCTATTGGACTTATAGGCTTGTTTATGGCGTATTTATTCAGGTCTTTCAAAATGATTATTATATCCTTAATACCAAATCTATTACCGCTAGTTATTACTGCCGGATTAATGGGCTTTGTAGGAGTACCAATTAAGCCTTCTACTATTTTAGTATTTAGTATTGCCTTTGGTATTTCTGTGGATGACACCATACACTTTCTCGCCAAGTATCGTCAGGAATTAACGGCTAATAATTGGCGTATCAAAAAATCAGTCTACGCTGCATTACGAGAAACAGGTGTAAGTATGTTTTACACGTCCATTGTATTGTTTTTTGGTTTTTCTGTCTTTACCATTTCAAGTTTCGGAGGTACGGTTGCCCTAGGAGCATTAGTTTCGGCCACCTTGCTTTTTGCAATGCTTGCCAACTTAATCTTACTACCATCGTTACTATTATCGTTAGAGCGTAATATTGCGAATAAAACGGTATTGAAAGAACCACAGATAGATATCTTACCTAAAGAAGAAGATACTTTCAAAGAATCCGAATAAAAAAACAAATTTTATCGATTCAACTTATAAAGCCTTTTTTACCAAAAAGGCTATATTTGTTATTTAAAAATAAAAATTAATCTTGGTTGAAATAGCGCAAAGTAAGCTAATTTACTTTTCGAAAATAGAAACCATAAGGCATACGAATAGCAACAAAATTATCAAATGAAATCACATAGCATTAAAGAATTACTTTCTTCAAACCTTTCACTACAAGAAGTTACTGTCAAAGGATGGGTAAAAACTTTTAGAAGCAACCGATTTATTGCCCTGAACGATGGCTCTACAATTAACAATATTCAATGTGTTGTTAATTTTGAGAATTTTGATGAAGCCTTATTAAAAAAAGTATCTACCGGTGCTGCTTTAGAAATTTCTGGTACGCTCGTAGAAAGTCAAGGAAGAGGACAAAGTGTAGAAATTCAGGTTAAAAAATTGGAGGTATTAGGCGTTTCTGACCCAGACACCTACCCTATTCAACCCAAAAAACACTCATTAGAATTTTTAAGAGAGAAAGCACATTTACGCGTGCGCACCAATACATTTGCTGCTGTAATGAGAGTACGCTCTGTCCTATCATTTGCAGTACATAGATATTTTCAAAACAATGGCTTTTATAATGTACATACACCTATAATTACAGGTTCTGATGCAGAAGGAGCTGGTGAAATGTTTAGAGTGTCTACATTAAACCAAAAAAAACCACCTTTAAATGAGGCTGGAGAAATAGATTTCAAACAAGATTTTTTCGGCAAAGAAACTAACTTAACGGTTTCTGGTCAATTAGAGGCAGAAACGTATGCCATGGCCTTAGGGAAAGTATATACTTTTGGCCCTACTTTTAGAGCAGAAAACTCTAACACTTCTAGACATTTAGCAGAATTCTGGATGATTGAACCAGAAGTTGCTTTTAATGATTTAGATGCAAACATGGACCTTGCAGAAGATTTCATTAAAGATGTAATTAATTACATCTTAGACAACTGCGCAGAAGATTTAAAGTTTTTAGAGCAACGTTTATTAGATGAAGAAAAATCTAAGCCACAAGCAGAACGCAGTGACATGCCTCTTATTGAAAAACTGAAATTTGTTTCTGAGAACAATTTCAAAAGAGTATCCTACACGGAAGCCATAGACATTCTTAAAAGCTGCACGCCTAACAAGAAAAAGAAGTTTAAATATATTATTGACGAATGGGGAGCAGACTTACAAAGTGAGCATGAGCGTTTTCTTGTAGAGAAGCATTTTAAGTGTCCTGTAATTTTGTTTGACTACCCTGCCAAAATAAAAGCGTTTTACATGCGTTTAAATGATGATGGCAAAACCGTTAGAGCTATGGATATTTTATTCCCAGGTATTGGGGAAATTGTTGGTGGCTCTCAACGTGAAGAACGTTTAGATGTTTTATTAGAAAAAATAAAAGAACTAGGCATTGACGAAGAAGAACTATGGTGGTACTTAGACCTTAGAAAATTTGGAACAGCTGTTCACAGTGGTTTCGGATTAGGCTTTGAAAGATTGGTTCTTTTTGCTACAGGAATGGGTAACATTAGAGATGTCATCCCTTTCCCTAGAACACCGCAAAACGCAGAATTCTAAAATCAACCTAAAAATCACAAGCTCTATAGAACATCAATTTATATGCTGAAACAACATTTATCTTTTAAATTATCGCAGAAGCTTTCTCCTCAGCAAATTCAGTTAATGAAACTGATTCAATTGCCTACACAGGCATTTGAACAACGTTTAAAACAAGAATTAGAGGAAAATCCGGCTCTAGAAACCGGCAAGGAAGAGTTGGATAATTTTGAAGATGAATTTGAAGATGAGTTCAATGATGAAATAGATAGCGAAAGTATTAACGCTGAAGACATCAATATTGATGAGTACTTAAGTGATGATGAGATTCCAGAATACAGAACACAAGCTAACAATTATAGTGCCGATGATGAAGAACGCACCGTACCTTATGCTGCTGGAACTTCTTTTAACCAGTACCTATTAAATCAATTAAATACAATCTATTTCAGTGATGATGAATGGGCCATTGCTGAATTTTTAGTAGGTAGTGTAGATGAAAGTGGGTATATCCGTAGACCTATAAACGACATCTTGGATGATTTAGCTTTCACGCAAAATGTATATACGGAGGCAGAAACCATAAAAAAAGTTTTAAAAACTGTACAAGAGCTAGATCCTCCAGGAGTTGGAGCAACTTCCTTGGAAGAATGCTTAATCATACAATTAAAGCGAAAAGAAATAACCGCAAGTATTGAACTTGCGATTGCTATTCTGGAAAAATCTTTTGATCAGTTTACAAAAAAACACTATCAAAAATTAATTCAAAAACACAATATCACTGAAGAGGAATTGAGACAGGCTATTTCTGAAATAGAACGATTAAACCCAAAACCGGGAGGTTCTTATTCTGGAAATACCCGAATGATAGAACATATTGTACCAGATTTCTCTATTAAAATTGTTGATGGTGAGCTAGAACTAACCTTAAACGGCAGAAATGCACCTGAGTTACACGTATCTCGCGGCTACAACAACATGCTTGAAGGGTATAAAAACTCGAAAGAAAAATCTAAATCACAGAAAGATACCGTCTTATTTATTAAGCAAAAGTTAGATGCCGCAAAATGGTTTATAGATGCGATTAAACAACGCCAACAAACCCTATTCATTACCATGAATACGATTATGCAATACCAAGAAGAATATTTTTTGACGGGTGATGAGCGTAATTTAAGACCTATGATTCTTAAGGATATTGCAGATACCATCCAAATGGATGTTTCTACAGTTTCTAGAGTTGCCAATAGCAAATATGTAGACACACCCTACGGCACGCGTTTGATAAAAGACTATTTCTCAGAATCCATGAAAAATGATCAAGGAGAGGATGTTTCCACCAAGGAGATCAAAAAAATTCTTGAGAATGTAATTACTGAAGAGGAAAAAAGAAAACCTCTTACCGATGATAAATTAGCAGACATTTTAAAAGAGAAGGGCTACCCTATTGCACGGAGAACAGTGGCAAAATACAGAGAACAATTAGGAATTCCAGTAGCTAGAATGCGAAAAGAAATCTAATTATAAAAGCACCGTTTTCATCATATATCGTATTATGATGTTTTCTATTTCTCATAATACACCCGAATAAATGAAAGCCTTTTTAAAATTCATTGCTTACTTATTTCATCCTGTATTTATTCCGCTATATGGTAGTTTGGTCTATTTTCAAGTAACCAGGAAATATACCTCTTTGGAAATGCAAGTAGGAAACCTGCTGCCCATTTTTATCTTAACGGTTGTAATTCCAATTATTAGTTTTTTAATTTTAAGAAATATTGGCATTATCAATTCTATCGCGATGCCGACCATAAAAGAACGTAAGTACCCCATCTACATCAGTATTATCTTATTATTCATGATTATCTATAAGGTAATCCCGAATAACTACACTATAGAGCTCTATTACTACTTTATAGGCCTGATTATAGCCCTTTTTACAGTTTTAATGCTATTGTTTGCCAAATTCAGTAACAGTATCCACATGGTAGGCATTGGAAGCTTAATTATGTACCTTATAAATTTAAGTGTACATTTTGAAATAAACCTCACGCTATCAATTAGTGTTCTTATTTTGTTTGCTGGTTTGATAGCTTCTTCAAGAATTTATTTTAGAAGTCACTCAAAATTAGAAATATTCGGAGGCCTTATGCTAGGCGTAACCACACAATTTATAACCCTGAGTTATTGGCTATAAAACATAAAAAATAAGTCCCACTCTAAAAGGCTTAATCGTTATAACCTCGCCCGTATCTAGAAGTGTATCTTTTTTTAGAAAATCAGAAAGGGAATAATACAAATGAAGATTAAAGGTATTATATCCAAAGTTGAGTGTAAGTCCATATTGCAAGCGCTCTAAATCCGGGTTTGAAAAACCATCTCTATCGGTATCGGTCACTAATTTAGAGCGAGCACTAAAATTATAGGTAAATTTTACACCAGAGTAAATTCGGAAAAACTTATATTTAGAAGGGCTTGAGTTCCGCCAACGAAATTCAAACGGCACTTCTATACTGTGCATCTCAAACTTATTACGCTTATACAAGGATGCATCACTTTCTGCATAGTAGCTAATTACATCATTTTCATGCGTTACAATCAAATTAGAATAGTAAGAGTTGACCGCATAGCCCAAACCTAGCCCTAAGGCTATTGTACGGCTGTTATTTAAAGGTAAATCTTTAATAAGGCCAATCTGTAAGCCATAAGAGAAATTCCTCTTAAAAACGTCCTGAGGCTTTTCTAACATAAAGTTATAATTTACCCCTAAGTAGAATTGATCTTCAAGATAATTTGTATCTCCAGAAGATTCAAAAGAGTTCTCTTGACTTACTACTAAAACTGGTAGTAGAAAAAGCGCTACTAAAAATTCTTTTATCATAGAATAAAGGTAGCTAAACAGCGAGTATAAAAAAAGCGCTTCAAATAAATTTGAAGCGCTTATATACTAATTTTGAAAGAAACTAATCTTACTATCTAAGGTTATCAAAAGCAATACCCTCATAGGTAGTGTAGTTAACCTTTAAAGCATTTACTTTACGTAATTCTTCTTTAATATCAGAAATAATACCCATGTTTGCTTCTCTATCAACTTTCAATGATGTAGTTAATACATTTTGCAAATCTTCAGATTTCTTTGCTCTTTCTTGAAGTATGTAAGGACCTACTTCAGAAGGACTAGAAAACTTATCATTTAATTGGATTTTCGCCTCACTACCAAAAACTTTTTGGTATTCTTGAGTTGGTGCTCCAACATAAATAGTGATTACACGGTCTTTTTTCTCTAACTTCTTAATTTCACTTGCTTTAGGAAGATCATTCTGCACTTTTACAGAAGTATCTTTCATTACCGTAACGGTCATAAAGAAAAACAGAAGCATAAAAACGATATCTGGCAATGATGCAGTTGAAACCGCAGGGATATCACCATCTTTTTTCTTGCTAAATTTTGACATATCTTTTTAACTTTTACGATTAATTACCACTTGAAGTTTCAGCTTCAGAGAATTTCTGAGGAAATAATTCTTGTATTTTTCTCACTCTTTCTTTTAAAACTGCTTTAGCTTCATCAGAAGTTTCTGGATTCAAATACTCAGCTTCCATATCTGTAAAATTACGCTTGTAAAGTCTTTGAGACTCTCTGTTTCGTAATTCATTATAAGCTGCAACAATTTCATTCTGAACTGTAATATAAACTCCGTATTGTGTTTCTCTATCATTCTTTAAAGAAATAATAGCTTTGCTAGGGTTATCAGAAGATGCAATATCTTTTTTTCCCATACAATAGTTACAATACTCTTCGGTGCCTTTTGCAGCTCCTCCGTTATCAAGAAAAGCCATGGCTTTTTCTTTCAAACTTTTTATATCTGCCAGTTCATCCTCAACTAAAAGTTGTCCATTTTTATTGATGTTAACAGTAAAAATATTCTTCTCCTTAATAATTGGTGGTGCTTCCGTAGGCGGCTCTAAAGGTGGCAACATACGATCTAAACCTGCATCTGTTTCAATAGTAGTAGTTACTAGGAAAAAGATTAACAGTAAGAAAGCGATGTCTGCCATAGAACCGGCGTTAACCTCTGGTGGTGCTCCTCTTCTTGGCATAGTTATATTTTATTATTTGTTAAACATTTTTTTCACACCTGGCAATACCATTGAACCTACAGCAATAATCGTCAATATGAAGAACATATTTAAGAAGGTACCAATAGTTTTAATAGTACTTTCATCCGTAAGGATTCCAGTCTTCTTCTCCATAGCTTCAATACTAACATCTGTTCCGCTAGCGAAAACATATGATAAAATTGCTACTACTATAAGACCACCTACTCCAATAAGAGTTCTCTTAAGGCCTTCTGGTGAAGAAAAAACATTTTTTAATCCGAAGAACAAACTAGCAAATACAGCTATAGCAAGTAAGATAAATGTAATAATGAACATAAAATTCATTGATCCATTACCTACAGTAACTTCAGATTCTTTTGCAAGCATTACCCATAAGACAAGTCCTATGACGCTGAGTGCGATTAATATTATTTTAATTATCTTATTCATTTTACTTAAGTATTAAGTGCGACTTATTTTTTGTGATCTACCAACATATCAATCAAAGAGATTGATGAATCTTCCATATCATTTACAATACTATCGATCTTAGCGATAATGTAATTATAAAAAATTTGAAGAATAATAGCCACAATAAGACCAAATACCGTTGTCAATAATGCTACCTGAATATCACCTGCAATAAGTGAAGCACTTAGGTTACCAACAGCTGCAATTTTCTCGAAGGCCTGAATCATACCAATTACAGTACCCATGAAACCAAGCATTGGTGCAATAGCGATAAATAAAGATAACCAAGAAACGTTTTTCTCAAGTTGTCCCATTTGAACACCTCCGTAAGCTACAACCGCTTTTTCAGCAGAATCGATGCTTTCACCAGCTCTATCTAAACCTTGGTAGTAAATAGAAGCAACAGGTCCTTTTGTATTTCTACAAACTTCTTTAGCAGCCTCGATACCACCAGAAGCTAGTGCATCTTCAACTCTTTGCTTTAATTTTGTAGTGTTTGTTGTTGCCAAGTTTAAGTAAATAATTCTTTCAATAGCAACTGCTAAACCTAGTATCAAACATAAAAGTACGATACCCATGAAGCCAGCTCCACCTTCAATAAATTTTTCTTTTAATACTTGAACAAAACCTCTTTCTGCTTCTGTTGCTGCTGCATCTTGAATCATTGTTGCTGCAGTCGCAATAGTTGCGGATAGGTTAGAAGTAATTGCATTTGCATTTACTTGAGCGTTAACAGTATTTGTGTTACATACAAATAACCCAGCCACTGCTAGGATAGAGAATAATCTTTTCATTTCTTTCAAACTTAAATTAGATTAGTTAATGGGTTAAAGATAAAAAATTTTTACAATTAAAAAATTAAAAATTAAATGCAGAGAGGAAGGGATTCGAACCCTCGATACCCTTTTGAGGTATACACACTTTCCAGGCGTGCGCCTTCGACCACTCGGCCACCTCTCTATTATTCAATTTTTCAAGGCGTCGAATTAACAAAAAAAAAAGTATTAAATAAAATTTCCAACGTTAATTTTAAACCATCTCTCCTCGTAAAGATGTTTCAAAAACTGTTTTAAAGAGTTTATTAGAGATTCCATTGCCCAATAAATACATCAACTTAGTGATGGCCGCCTCTGTCGTAATATCCTTACCATTAATAACTTGCAGCTTCTGCAAATGCTCACTTGTTTCATATTGCCCCATAATAACACTCCCTCCAGAACACTGTGTAACGTTAATAATATGGATTCCTTTTTTTATTGCTTTTTTTAAATTTTCTGTCAACCAACTATCCGTAGGAGCATTTCCTGAACCATAAGTTTCAATAATCACCGCTTTCAAATCTGGCGTTTCTAAAACAGCACGCAATAAATGCTCATTAAAACCCGGAAATAATTTTAAAATAGCGACATTATTATCTAAATTTTTGTGAACAATTAACGTTTTTTTCTTTTTTGGCTTCAATAAATATTCCTTAAACACCTTTAAATGTACTCCAGATTCTGCTAATGGAGGGTAATTTAAGGAACCAAATGCTTGGAAATGCTCTGCACTAAACTTAGTGGTTCTATTTCCACGATACAATTTGTATTCAAAATACAACCCTACTTCTTGAATTACAGACACTCCTTTTGCTTGTAAAGCGGCAATTTGAACAGAGGTAATTAAGTTCTCTTTAGCATCTGTTCGCAAATCTCCAATAGGCAATTGGGAGCCCGTAAATATCACGGGTTTGGTTAAGTTTTCCAACATGTAACTTAATGCAGAAGCAGAATAACTCATGGTATCACTTCCATGGAGCACCACAAATCCATCATATTGAGCGTAATTATCTTCAATAGTTTCTGAAATGGATACCCAATGACTCGTATTAATATTAGAAGAATCTATTGGTGTTTCAAAAGAATGACTTGATATCTCGCAATCTAATTGCGTTAATTCAGGAATATTTTTCTTTAATTTTCCAAAATCAAAAGCCCTCAAAGCTCCCGTTTTGTAATCCTTTATCATCCCTATAGTACCACCCGTATAGATTAAAAGTATTTTAGTTTTCTTAGTCATTATAACTCATTTATATTCCAAATACTTCTTTAGAATTAGCTGTTGTTATTGCCGCAATATCCGCTATTGACCTATCATATATCGTAGCCATTTTTTCCGCTACCTTAACTAGGTAGGCACTTTCATTTCTTTTTCCCCTAAATGGCGTTGGCGCCAAATAGGGTGCATCTGTTTCTAAAACAATATGATGAAGGTCTATTTCATTTAAAAATTGATCAATCTTACCATTTTTAAAAGTAGCTACACCGCCAATTCCCAATTTCATATTGTAACCAATAGCCTTTAATGCTTGCTCTTTAGAGCCGGTAAAACAATGAAAAATTCCGAATAAATCAACGCCCTTTTCTTCTTCCAAGATTTCAAATACTTCATCAAACGCATCTCTACAATGAATAACGATGGGTAGTTTTTCTCTTTTAGCTATTTTGATTTGCATCCTAAATGCCTCTTGTTGTTGCCTAAGAAAGGATTTATCCCAATACAAATCAATTCCAATCTCTCCTATTGCATAATAGGTATGCTTCTTAAGCATATCCTCAATATGCGCTATTTCCTCTAAATAATTTTCTTTGACATGCGTTGGATGCAATCCCGTCATCAAAAACATATGGTCCGGAAATGCCTGCTCTAATGCAATCATAGATTGCGTATAGGTAGAATCAATCGCAGGAATAAAAAAACGTTCTACTCCCGCTGCTATCGCATTTTTAACAGCCAAATCTCTATCCTCATCAAATGCTTCACTGTATAAGTGCGTATGCGTATCTGTAAATATCATGGTACAAAAATAGCCTTATCTTTATCAAAAAAAAACCGTGAAGAGTCTCAAAAAGTTTTTAAAAGAAAAAAAATACCTTAAAATACCCCTAGTTTTAACCAGTACCAACCATTTTGAGATCAAAGCCAAAATAAATAATATAGAAGGGCGTTTTATTCTTGATACTGGCGCTTCTAATACCTGCGTAGGTTTTGACAAAATAGAATTATTTAATTTGACCTCTAAAGAATCTAGCATAAAAGCCGCTGGTGCTGGCGCAACAAATATGGAAACCTTAATTTCCACTAAAAACAGTATTGAAATAGGGAAATGGAAGCTAAAAAAATTGAAAATTGTACTTTTTGATTTAGTTCATGTCAATGAAGCTTTAACCAATCATAATGCCCAACCTGTCGACGGAATTATTGGAGCCGACTTATTAAAAAAAGGAAAAGCGGTAATAGATTATGACAAAAAAGTACTTTACCTAAAGCAAAAATGAAGAATACCTAAATTTTAAGCAGAATACCCCACATCAATATTATAAACAAAAAATCTTATCTACTTTTACCCCAAACATTTAACCTCACCATTGCTATGCTTATATTATCCCCTGTAAAGAAAATCGGCTTTCTTTTAGCCTTTAGCCTGCTCGCAAGTTGCGCAACAGAAAATGACTATACGGAGATCACCACAGAAGCAGAAGATCAAGAATTAAAATCAACACTAATAAAGCTTTCTGGAAGTTTAAATTACTACGAGTTACCTAATAGCACAGATTATTCTAAAATACCGGCCGACCCTAAGAACCCGATTACAGAAGAAAAAGTAGCATTAGGTAAATTGTTATTTCATGAAACGGGAATTGGTCTAGATGGAAAAACAGAAACCAACAAAGAAACCTACTCATGCGCCAGTTGCCATCATAGCGCAGCAGGCTTCCAAAGTGGAATTCAACAAGGTATTGGAGATGGCGGTATGGGTTTTGGCACCTTTGGAGAGTCTAGAATCATAGACCCACTATACACAGAAGACATGATTGATGTTCAGCCGATAAAATCTCCAACGGTTTTAAATACTGCTTACCAAAAACTCATGCTCTGGAACGGCCAGTTTGGAGCAACGAGCAAAAACATAGGCACTGAAGCCAATTGGACCGAAGGCACCCCAAAAGCAGTAAATCTTCTTGGTTTTGAAGGAATTGAGACGCAGGCGATTGCAGGACTTTCTGTTCACAGAATGACTTTAGACAAGACTTTTTGCGACTCTAATCACTACAGCACCCTTTTTGACAAGGCTTTTCCAGAAGTAGCTATCACAGAAAGATACTCCTTAGTGTATGCTGGTCTGGCGATTGCAGCCTACGAGAGGACAATTTTATCTACCGACACAAACTTTCAAAATTGGATTAAAGGAGATGTAGACGCCATGACTTCCGACGAAAAAAAAGGAGCTATTCTATTCTTTGGAAAAGCAAAATGCTACCAATGTCATAACGGACCCGCATTAAATTCTGAAGAATTTTACGCTTTAGGAATGAAAGATTTAGAAGGCCCTAACGTACATGGCATCATAGATGATGTTACTAAAAAAGGGCGCGGAGGGTTTACCAATAACCCTTCTGATAACTATAAATTTAAAGTTCCGCAATTATACAATTTAACAGATGTTCATTTCTTTGGACACGGAGGGAGCTTTACCTCTGTGAGAGATGTGATTACCTATAAAAATGAAGCCTCAAAAGAAAATGCTGAAGTAGCAGCGTCAGAATTATCTGGAAAATTCACTCCGCTAAACTTAACCGAAGAAGAAATAGATTTTTTAACTCTGTTTATAGAAATAAGCTTATCTGACAAAAACCTGAATAGGTATGTACCAAGCACATTGCCCACAGGACTTTGTTTTCCTAATGCAGACCCTACCTCTAGAGAGGACATGCATTGCAATTAAAAACACAAGCACAATAAAAAAGCCTCAAGATTGCAATAATCTTGAGGCTTTTTTTATAATTTAAAAGTGTATGCTATTATAATTCTAAAGCTTTATTTGTATTACCTTCCATTAGTAATTCTACTGGATTCTCTAAAGCTTCCTTAATTGCTACTAAGAAACCTACAGATTCCTTACCATCAATTATTCTATGATCATAAGATAATGCCACATACATAATTGGTGCCGCAACTATTTCCCCATTACGGACAATAGGACGCTCTACAATATTATGCATTCCTAAAATCGCACTTTGAGGAGGGTTAATAATTGGAGTTGATAACATAGAACCAAATACACCACCATTAGTGATCGTAAATGTACCCCCTGTCATTTCATCAACAGTGATCTCACCTTCTCTAGCACGAATAGCTAAGCGTTTTACCTCTGCTTCTACCCCTCTAAAAGTTAAGTTTTCTGCATTTCTAATCACAGGAACCATTAATCCTTTTGGACCAGAAACTGCAATACTAATATCACAGAAATCATAGGTAATCATTTCTTTACCATCAATCATAGAATTCACGGATGGGTAAAGATCTAAAGCTCTAACTACTGCTAATGTAAAGAATGACATAAAACCTAAACCAACACCATGCTTGCTTTTGAAAGCTTCTTTATGTTGATTTCTCAATTCGAAAATAGGAGACATATCTACTTCATTGAATGTAGTCAACATTGCCGTTTCATTCTTAACGGAAACTAAACGTTCTGCCACTTTTCTGCGTAGCATTGATAATTTAGATCTACTTTCTCCTCTTTTGCCACCTGTTGGTGTTCCCATTGAAGGAACTGCTTGAACAGCGTCTTCTTTGGTTATTCTACCATCTTTACCAGTGCCTTTAACCGCACTAGATTCCATTCCTTTTTCTGCTAATATTTTCTTTGCCGCTGGAGACGCAGCTCCAGATGCGTAGGTTTCTTTTGCTTGTACAGGCTGTGGTGCTTTCTTCTCTTCTTTTGGAGCTTCTTTCACTTCCTCTTTTGCTGCAGGTGCTTTTGAACCTCCTGAAGGTTTCTCAGCACTTGTATCAATTAAACAAACAACTTCCCCAACAGCAACAGCATCACCTTCTTCTGCTTTTAAAGTGATAATACCACTTTCTTCAGCAGGCAATTCTAAGGTTGCTTTATCTGAATCTACTTCTGCTATTGCCTGATCTTTCTCTACATAATCTCCGTCTTGAACTAACCAAGCAGCAATTTCAACTTCCGTTATAGATTCCCCTGGTGAAGGAACTTTCATTTCTAAAATCATTATTGTATAATTTTAATTTTTAACCTGTATCTTTTTTTCTTTCTTTAATAACCTACTTACGGATCATGTTATCTTTTGATTTATCAAAAACATAATCTATAACTTCTTGATGACGACGTTTAGAACGCACTGCACTACCGGCTGCTGGTGATGCATAAAAACGTCTTGAAGCTACTCTTAATGTACTTGCTTCACTAAAGTGCATCATTATATGACTCCAAGCTCCCATGTTTCTAGGCTCTTCTTGCGCCCAAACAACATCATCTGCTTTATCATACTTTTTCATAATTGCCTTCATTTTCTGTGCCGGCAAAGGAAATAACTGTTCTACACGAACTAAAGCTACATCTTCTCTAGTATTTTCTTCGCGTGCCGCTAGTAAATCATAATAGAACTTACCAGTACAAAACACCAAAGTTTTTACTTTTTTAGCATCAGCAGCAGCATCGTCTATCACTTCTTGAAAACCACCTGTAGCAAATTCTTCTTTCGTAGAAACAGCTTTTGGATGACGCAATAAACTTTTTGGTGTAAACACCACCAAAGGTTTTCTAAAGTTAGCCTTCATTTGTCTACGCAACAAGTGAAACATGTTCGCTGGTGTGGTAACGTCTGCTATAAACATATTATCACTGGCACAAAGTTGCAAGAATCGTTCCATACGAGCAGAAGAATGCTCTGCACCTTGACCTTCGTAACCGTGCGGCAATAACATTACCAATCCGTTTTGCAACTTCCACTTATCTTCAGCAGCAGAAATATACTGATCTATCATTATTTGAGCACCGTTGCTAAAATCACCAAACTGTGCTTCCCAAATAGTCAGTGTATTAGGACTCGCCATAGCGTATCCATAATCAAAACCTACCACCCCATACTCTGAAAGGTGTGAGTTAAAGATATGAAAATCTCCTTTTTTACCTTCTACTAAGTTTAATGGAACAACCTCTTCTTCACTATCCTCTACTTTTACAACAGCATGACGGTGAGAAAAAGTACCTCTTTCTACATCTTGTCCAGACATTCTAACTCCAAAACCTTCTTGAAGTAAAGATCCGTAAGCCAGAAGTTCTCCCATAGCCCAGTCTAAGCTATCATTCTCAAAGAACATTTTTCTACGATCCTCTACAAGCTTATCTACTTTACGTAAAAACTTTTTACCCTTTGGTAAGCTCGTTAGAGAGTTTGCTATTTGCGTAAGTTTTTCTTTAGGATAAGAAGTATCAATTGGCTTTACCATTTCATCTTCTTGAACACTTACAAAACCTTTCCACTCATCTGCCATGAAAGGTGTGATGACTGTTTTATCTTCTTTCCGAGAATCTTCTAATTCTGTTTCTAGAGAATCTTTATATTCTTGTTCTAATTTACCAATATAGCTTTCATCTATAATCCCTTCTGCGATAAGTTTTGCCGCATAAATATCTCTAGGATTTTCATGCTTAGCAATTGCCTTATAAAGTTTTGGCTGTGTAAAACGAGGCTCATCACCTTCATTATGACCATACTTACGGTATCCTAATAAATCAAGAAACACATCGCGTTGAAAACGCATTCTATATTCTAAAGCAAATAAAGACGCATGCACTACCGCTTCCGCATCATCTGCATTTACATGTAATACTGGACTCAAGGTTACCTTACCAACATCTGTACAATACGTAGAACTACGTGCATCTAGGTAATTGGTCGTAAAACCAATCTGGTTATTTACTACCATATGGATGGTACCTCCAGTTTTGTAACCGTCTAAGCTAGCCATTTGAATTACTTCATACACTAGGCCTTGACCTGCAATGGCAGCATCTCCATGCACAACAATTGGCAACACTTTAGAAAAGTCATCTTTATAGTGTGCATCTTGCTTTGCCCTTGTAATACCTTCAACAACAGCTCCAACAGTCTCTAAGTGAGATGGATTTGGAGCAATGTTCATTTTTATTTTATTTCCATTATCAGACATTCTATCTGAAGTCCAACCTAAGTGATATTTAACATCACCATCAAAAATTACTTGCTCGTAATCTTTACCATCAAACTCACTGAAGATATCTTTAGCGGCTTTACCAAAAATATTGGTAAGCACATTTAGTCTACCTCTATGCGCCATACCCATAACAAACTGCTCGACACCCATTTCTGCTGCACGCTCAACAATAGCGTCCAATGCAGGAATAAGCGACTCGTTACCCTCCAATGAAAATCGTTTCTGACCTACATATTTGGTGTGTAAAAAGCTCTCAAAAGAGATGGCTTGGTTTAATTTTCTAAGAATATTTTTCTTACGTTCGTTATCGTAGTTAGGGTGGTTATCATTGACATTTAGCCAATTCTGAATCCACTCAATACGTTCAGGATTTCTGATATACATGTATTCAACACCTATAGCATCACAATAAATGTTTGTTAAGTGCGAAATAATTTCAGTTAAGGTACTTGGCCCTATTCCTAAAATTTCTCCTGCTGTAAAAACAGTATTCAAATCTCCAGATGATAACCCGAAATTTTCGATAGCAAGCGTTGGCTCATATTTTCTTCTTTCTCGAACCGGATTTGTTTTTGTAAACAAATGTCCACGAGATCGATATCCATCGATTAACCGAATAACCTGAAATTCTTTTTGTAGTGATTGTGGCATTTCTGAAGTGCCAGATGGTGCAGCAACATTATTTGGTGTTACTGGCAAGTCAAGTTCATCTAAAAGACTCTCTTGGCCAAAATCAAATCCTTGAAAAAATGCACGCCAACTAGGCTCAACACTATCTGGATTAATCAAATACTTGTCATATAACTCTGCAAAAAATGAAGTATGCGCAGCGTTTAAAAAGGAATATTTATCCATAAATAATTTTCTCTTCCCTGTGAATAAAATTTAATCAAAAATACAACATTTCAAAAATCTAGTCCTATATTAGATCGTAATATTAAAGAAAAATAACAATTATGAATTTTTTGACTGATTTGCGCTTAAAAAAATGGCAATTGATTTTATTTTTTGCGTTTTCATCAACGCTAACGTTTTCGCAACAGACAAATTCTGGAGAATTTTGGGATAATGTTCGGTTTGGAGGCGGAATTGGTTTAGGATTCGGCAACAATTATTTTAACGGTTCTATTGCCCCAAGTGCAATTTATCAAGTCTCTGAACAATTTGCCGCTGGAGTACAGTTAAATTTTAGTTATGCTACTTTTAATGACAACAAACTTACAGCGTATGGCGGAAGTTTAATTTCATTGTACAATATAATTCCTGCCATTCAACTATCTGGTGAATTGGAACAATTGAGAATAAACAGAACCACTTCTTTTAGTGATGGAGATTTTAAAGACAACTATTGGAGTCCTGCCTTATATCTAGGAGCCGGATATGTAAATCGGAATTTCACAGTAGGACTAAAATATAATGTACTTCATGACGATAAAAGTATTTATTCCGATGCCTTAATTCCTTTCGTTAGAATTTATTTTTAAGCATATTTCTGCCTAAACCACACTTTTTGAAATTCTCGTTGTAATATTAGAAAAGCAACTTGACTGGATATGTCTACCACATCTGTTTCCTGAATACTTTTTACTTTCTTCTCAGGAACATCTATGATGTATAACAGATTTAGATAATCCGTAAAACGTTCCATCATCAATCTATAAATTTTTTGATGCAGAATTGTTTTCAAGTTTTTGGGATTCACCTGAAAAGGCAGGTCAATATCAATATTAGCCAAACCAAAATCTTTTGTCAATTGCACAACAAGATTTTGATATAAATCACTTGCCACCGATTCTGATAAAAGCGCGTTGCTATCTGTAAAATTAAGCATCATACTTTATGTACGAACAAGAGGCAGTTTTTGGTTCTAGCAGACTAGGGTTTTAACTCATTTTTATAAACTTGACCCTCTTTCATGACAAAGGTGATTTTTTCTAATTGCGATATATCCTGAAGCGGATCACCTGAAACCGCAACAATATCTGCAAAATATCCAGCTTTTACTAAACCAACTTCATCCGCTATTCCTAACAACTTAGCATTTGTCACCGTTGCAGATTGCATAGCTTCAATAGCTGGCATCCCCCCATCAACCATATACCCAAATTCTTTCGCATTTAAACCATGAGGATACACCCCTGCATCTGTTCCAAAGGCAATTTTCACTCCTTTTTTATATGCTTTCGAAAAAGTTCCTTGAATTAACGGCCCTATTTCTCTAGCCTTAACCGCTACTACTTCCGGAAAATATCCTTCAATCTCAGCCTTCTCTGCTACTTGTTTCCCTGCTGTAATTGTGGGCACTAGATACGCATCATACTGCTTCATCAATTCCATGGTTTCATCACTCATATAACTACCGTGCTCTATTGTCTTAATCCCGCCTTTTATAGCTCTTTGCATACCTTCATCACCATGTGCATGCGCCGCAGTCAACATACCATAATCATCAGCAGTTTGCGTAATTGCTTTTATCTCATCAATAGTAAATTGCGGATTTTTACCATTCTTAGCCACACTAAGAACCCCACCTGTTGCTGTAATTTTTATAACATCTGCACCATCTTTATACCGCTGCCTAACCGCTTTTCTACCTTCTTCTGGAGAATTAACCACGCCTTCTTTTGGACCAGGATCCCCGGTAAACTCATGGCTTCTACCATTTGTAGGATCTGCATGCCCACCCGTAGTAGCGATAGATTTACCCGCCGTAAAAACTCTAGGCCCTGCTACTATTCCTTTATTTATAGCATTTCTAATTGCAATATTTACACCAGAACCTCCTAAATCTCTAACTGTAGTAAAGCCAGCCATTAATGTTTTCTTAGCAAAAACGGTAGATTTAAAAGCAATATCTGCTTCATTATCTGTGAAACGCTCCACATATGTCTTAGGATTAGATTCGCTTTCTATATGCACATGCATATCTATAAAACCTGGCATTACCGTACTTACTCTTAAATCGATCACCACATCACCATCTCCTCCCGATACAAATCCTTTTTTTATCTCCTTTATTTTAGTACCAGATATAACTACCGTTTTTTCTAACCAAACTTTACCGGACTCCATATCTATAATTTTACCACACTGCAGGTACGTATCTTGTGCGTTTAAAAAAGTAGTAAAAACTAAAAGGAGAACAAGAGAGGTTATTTTTTTCATTTTTCGGTGTTTTTATAAACAAATAGAGCAGAAATATACATATATTTCTGCTCTATTGTTAAAATTTATAATTTATTCTCAGCCTAAGCTCTTACCTTTTGCTCCCAATCCCAAGCAGATTTCATGGCCTCATCTAGGGTAGATTCTGCTTTCCAACCTAATTCATTATTTGCTTTTTCGGTGTTCGCATAAGCCTCCGTAATATCTCCCGATCTACGTGGTACAATTTTGTAATTTAATTTCTTACCTGAAACCTTCTCAAAACTTTTTATCACCTCCAGAACAGTACTTCCCTTTCCGGTTCCTAAATTAAAGACTTCATAATTCGCTTTATTTTTAGCTTCAAAAAGCCTTTGCAAGGCTACCACATGCGCTTTTGCTAAATCTACCACATGAATATAATCACGCACACAAGTACCATCTGATGTAGGATAATCATCTCCAAACACAGACAATTGATCACGTAATCCCATTCCTGTTTGCGTAATAAAAGGCACTAAATTTTGAGGTATTCCAATTGGTAATTCTCCAATTTCCGTACTTGGATGCGCTCCCATTGGATTAAAATAACGCAACGCAATTGCATTCAACGAAGGAACAACTTTACAGGTATCCGATATAATCTCTTCACCCATTTGCTTTGTATTACCATAAGGAGATTCTGCCGTTTTTACGGGTGCATCTTCTGTAATCGGCATTTTATCTGCTTGGCCATAAACCGTACAGGAAGAACTAAAAATAAAGCTAGCCTTATCCTTTTTAGATAACTCTTTTAAAAGATAAACCAATGTTCCTACATTGTTTTCATAGTACAATAAAGGCTTTTCCACACTTTCTCCGACAGCTTTAGAAGCTGCAAAATGAATTACCCCTTGAACATCTGCATGCCTTTTAAAAAAATCTTCAACCTTAGATTTCTCTTTCAAGTCTATTCTTTCAAATAAGGGTTTCTTTCCAGTTATAGCCACAATACCATCCAGTACTTTTTCTGATGAATTAGATAGATCATCAATGATTACCACATCAAATCCTTTGTTCTGTAATTCTACAACGGTGTGTGAGCCAATAAAACCCAATCCTCCGGTAACAAGTACTTTCATTTATATTTTATTTAATGGTTATAATTCTAGGAAATCAAATTTACTATTAAGCTTTATTTACGCATTAACAAAATCGATAACAGTCTTCGTAATAAAGCTAATCTGCTCTTCATCTAGTTCTGTATGCATTGGTAATGAGATTACTTCTTTCACCAATTGATTGGTAACCGGGAAGTCTGCATCATTATAACGATCATCTACATATGCTTTTTGTTTGTGTAGCGGAATAGGGTAATAAACACCACATGGAATTCCTTTTTCCGCTAAGTGCTTTACTAACTCATCGCGCTTACCATTGGTAATTTTTAAGGTATATTGATGAAAAACATGACAATCACAGGTATCGCATATGCCATCACAGCCATTTACCGTAACTGGGATAACGATCGCCGATTCATTCTTAAATGCAGCAGAATACTTACGAGCACTATCTCTTCTCTTTGCATTATATTGATCAAGCAACGGAAGCTTTGCACGCAATACTGCCGCTTGCAAACTATCTAAACGAGAATTTACTCCAACCACATCATGATGATAACGTTCATACATTCCGTGATTCACCACACCTCTTAAGGTATGCGCCAAAGCATCATCATTGGTGAAAATAGCCCCACCATCTCCGTAAGCTCCTAAATTCTTAGAAGGAAAAAAAGAGGTCGCTGCTACATGACCAATACCTCCTGCTTTTTGTTTGGCACCACTTTTTGAAGTGTATGTTGCACCTATAGCTTGAGCATTGTCTTCGATTACATAAAGATGGTGCTTTTCTGCAATTTCTAAGATTACATCCATATTTGCACACTGCCCAAAAAGATGAACCGGTACAATAGCTTTAGTTTTTGGCGTTATAGCACGTTCTATTGCCGCTGGGTCTATATTGAATGTATCTGGCAAGACATCTACTAAAACAGGCGTTAATTGCAATAAGGCTATTACCTCAACGGTAGCTGCAAAAGTAAAGTCGGCCGTAATTACCTCATCTCCTGGCTGCAACCCAAGACCCATCATTGCTATCTGCAAGGCATCTGTTCCGTTTGCACATGGAATAACATGCTTTACATCTAAATATTCTTCTAATTCTTTTTGAAAACTTTGCACTTCAGGTCCGTTTATGAACGCTGAAGTTTCTAAAATTGTTGTAAATGAAGCATTTACTCGTTCTTTGATGGCTTCGTATTGACCGTTAAGATCAACCATTTGAATTTTTCGCATCTTATATCATTAGAACTGTAAAATTACAAAAAGTCCCTAAAGCACCCAATGTATTTATCTAAAGAAGCGTAATTTAGCCAAAAACTATTCTAAAGTGCATTTTATTTACAATTGCTCCGTTTATATTGCTGGCTTTTTCCTTAGGGTTTTAGGGCTATTTATTCCTAAGCTAAAGCTATTTGTAAATGGAAGAAAGGACGTTTTAAATATCTTAAAAAACGAATTATCTAAAGAAACCCCAGTTATTTGGATACACACCGCATCTCTAGGAGAATTTGAGCAAGGATTGCCAGTAATAGAAGCATTAAAAAAACACTATACAGACTATCAAATACTAGTTACTTTCTTTTCCCCTTCTGGTTACGAGGTAAAAAAGAATTCGTCCGCAGCTCATCTAATTACTTATTTACCCTTAGACACAAAACACAATGCAGCAGCATTTGTAGCAACAGTAAATCCCGTACTTAGCATATTTGTAAAATATGAGATTTGGCCCAACTATTTAAAGGAATTAGAAAAAAGAAAAATTCCGACACTATTAGTCTCTGCTATCTTCAGTAAAAGACAAATATTCTTTAAAGGCTATGGTAATTTTATGCGAAAAAGCTTATCCGCTTTCTCCCATTTTTTTGTTCAAGACCAAAATTCAAAAGATTTATTAGCGTCTATTGGCTTGAAGAATTCAACTATTAGCGGCGATACGCGCTTTGATCGTGTTTTAAAAATTCTAGAACAAGATAATACTTTAGACTTCATGGAGAAATTCAAGCAAGACCAGCAATGCTTTATTGCAGGTAGTTCTTGGCCCGAAGACGAAGCCATTATTGTTGACTATATAAATACCACAAACGCCAATTTAAAATTTGTTTTTGCCCCGCACACCATTAAAAAAGAAGCCATACAGAAACTAGCACACGCTATTCAAAAGAAAACTATTTTATATTCTGAATTAGCTAGTAACAATCCATCTGACTACGAAGTGCTAATTATAGATACTATTGGCATACTTACCAAAGTATATAGTTATGCTGATATTGCTTACGTAGGGGGTGGATTTGCAACAGGCCTACACAATACTTTAGAGCCTGCTGTATTTGGAATTCCTGTTTTGATTGGCCCTAAGTATTCTGGCTTTAAAGAGGCTGAAGATTTAGTTGCCCTAAAGGGTGTTATCGCTATATCTGACCAAAAAAGTTTTACCCTTGCACTTGACCAACTGGTTTCTTCTCAAAAACACTACAAGGAAACAGGAGAAATTAACACCCGTTATATTGCCAAAAGAAAAGGAGCTACAGGTTCAATTATGGATTACATCAAAACGCTGCACTAACGCTTCGTTTAAAAAGAGACCACGTACCGTTCATCGATTATCGCTAGTAATTAATTGAAAATTAGCTATTTATTTGCTACATTTAAGCAAAACAAGATCATTATGGAAGATGTTACGATTAGTACGAGAGTACTCAACGGATTCCTAACTCTTATGGTTGGTGTTTTAGTATGCATTCTTATAGGAGTTGTTGTTTGCTTGATTTTAACAGCACTCGGAATCCTATAAAAAATACTACTACAAATATGAATTATACACCTACTTAAAACTATTGAAAATTTACCTAAAAGCCCTTTTTCGGGGCTTTTTTTTATTTTGCAAAAAATGTGTTTATCTTTAGATTACATAATCATACAATAACACCTCAATAAAACTAACTTCATGCTAAAAAAAATACTAATTGGCCTTGGGCTAATCTTTGTAGTGCTTCAGTTTTTTCGTCCAGAAAAGAACACTTCCAACGATATGACACATGATATTTCTACAGCCTATGAAATTCCCGAAGATGTAAATCACTTGTTAAAAGTATCCTGTAATGATTGCCATTCTAACAATACCGAATACCCTTGGTATGCAAACGTTCAACCCGTAGCATGGTGGTTAAATGATCATGTAGCGGATGGAAAAAGACATCTAAACTTCTCAACATTTACCAAGCTGCCTATAGCCGTTCAAAACCACAAATTAGAGGAAACCATAGAAATGGTAGAAGAAAAAGAAATGCCATTAGCCTCTTACACTAATTTTGGTTTACACTCGGAAGCCAATTTAACTGATGAGCAACGTGAAAAAATTATTCATTGGGCAAAAGCACAAATGGATGTTTTAAAAAATAATTATCCTGCAGATAGCTTAATCATGAAACGTAGAAAGAAGTAGGTGTTTGTATACTTATAAATTTAAAAATCCCACACCATACCAGTGTGGGATTTTAAATTAACTCCACTCAACCGTACGTCTCTAATAAAACAATCCGTACATAACAAAACAGGCTATAACTAACAAAATAGCTTGTACTCTAAAATTCTTATACCAAACTATACCTTTTAATTCTTTGGTTTCGTCTATCCAAATTTGCTTTGTCCACGTATTTTCTGCAACCTTATCTGCAGGTGGTGGCGCAGTTACGAAACTAACAACTACAGAAACAACCAAACTTATAATTAGTAACACAGGTGCTAATAGCAAAAAGTGAATATCTATTTTAACGCCTAATATATATTTTAACGTCATAATTGTTGCTGCAACAGCTAAACCCGCCATAAGACCACTAAAAGCGCCTTTAGCATTGGCTCTCTTCCAGAACAAACCAATAAAAAAGGTACCCACAATGGGCGGTGCTAAATAAGAAACTATTTCTTGGTAATACGCAATAAGCGAATCAAACCTCTGAATATATGGAGCCCAAATTACAGCAATAATTAAAGTCACTATTGCTGTAATTTTACCCACTCTTACCTTTTTAGCGCTAGTCGCATTTTTATCTATCTTACTATAAAAATCCATAGTAAACAAAGTTGATACAGAACTAAGCGTTGCACTTAAAGTAGATGTTAAGGCAGAAATCATTGCCGACAAAATAATACCAATAAGGCCAACGGGCAATAACTTAACAATAAGCCTTGGGTACACCTGATCTGTATTTATACCGTATTTTTCTTTTAAATCGATGCCACTTATTAATTGATGCGGCAAATTCTCTACTCCAAAAAGGTTTATACCACGAGCGATTAATCCCGGAATTATAAAAATAAACAACGTAAATAGATACAAAAACCCTACTAACAACACACCTTTTCTTCCGTGGTCTATAGATTTTGCAGACAACACACGTTGTACCATAACTTGATTGTTAGCCCAAAAGTAAAAACCTAGAATAGGTATACCAACCCACATTCCTAGCCAAGGTACTGTTGGGTCATCTAGAGGTCTGGTTAATTTTAACCAAACGCCATCGTTAAATTTATCTACGAAAGATTCCCATCCGCCAATACTACTAATAGCGTAGAACGATAAGATTGAAGAACCAATAATTAAAACAGCGGCTTGTATCATATCTGCATTAATAGCAGATGACAACCCACCAATAATAGTATAACTACCAGCAACGGCAGCCATCCCTATAATAATCCAGATAATTTCTACCTCCGGAAAAATCATTTTAATAATTAGCGCGCCGGTATATAATGTTGCCGCTGCATCTAAAAAAACGTTTCCTATAATGGTTATAAAAGAGAAGTAGGTTCTGGACTTACCATCAAACCTACGCTCTAAAAATTCCGGCATTGTAAAAATTCCAGATTTTATATAGAACGGAAGAAAGAACATTGCAAAAAAGACCATTATTAAAACCGATATCCAGTTGTAATTAAATACGGCAATACCACTTATGAATCCTTCTCCAGAATGCCCCATTAGGGTGGAACTAGACACACTAGCAGCAAATAATGACAACCCAACCATTGGCCAAGTTAAATTCCTACCAGCTAAAAAATAGTCATCAGAATTAGTACTTTTTCCGTTTTTTAAAGCCCACCAAATAATAAAAACAATGTAGAGAACTAGAACGGTAAGATCTGTATAACTTAAGTTACTCATAATTTAATAGTTGTAGGTTGTGTAAAGTAATACGCTTTTTGCAGGAATAGTTATTTGTTCTGATCCTGACATAAAACTTAAATTGTTTTGTACCGCTTTAGGAAAATTGTTGTCATCTACAGGTCTATTGTTTTCACTGTATATAAATTTTTTAAAGCTTTTGTTTTTTAGGTTTTCTATGTCTAGTGTAAAAATTGCTTCTTTATCACTATTATTAACCACAGAAAAAGTAACATGATTAGTTGTAGACCAGCCAGAAACCATACGTACTTTGTTTATGTCTAATCCGGTAGTCTTTACAATTTTCATATCGTTTGCAAAATACCTTGTTAAAATAGACCACGTATAAAACCAAGGCCTTATATCTTCTTCTTTGGCATCACCAGTTAGTTCTTTGCCAAGAATATTCCACATTCCCCATTTTTTAAGCTGATTTTTTTCTCCGGTATCACCATTGGTATGCATGGCATCATCTAATCCCCAAGCAATAACAGCATCAAAACCACTATTCATAGACTGGATTAGAACATCTGCCATATCTACACCATAGTCATAATCATAAATTGATAATTGACTATCTGGGCTTGCAAACGGATCTGCCTCGTACCTTTTTATATTTTCGTCTACGTATTTTTCAAACCCTATTTCTCCTAAAATAAAAGGCTTTCTAGCAACGCTATCAGCAAAAGATATCATAGCCGTGTAGTGTTTTTCAAAATCACCAGAACGCACAAATTCTTTAGTAGGATAATCGTGAACATCGTAAGCAGCAAGAACATCGCTTAATTGCAAAACAGATTCCTTTACCCACTCTGCACCAGTATACTTAGATTTATCATTATTAAAAGGCGTAGCATCTGGACCTATAACGTGCACTGGTGTTTTAAGTTTTTTAGATACAAATGCACTATCTAACTTTTTAACTCCAAGTTTCCACTCGTCCCAATTGCCATCTATAGAAGACCAATAACCATTAGGTTCGTTTACTAAATTGTAATATTTAATACAGCTATAGCCCTTTTTGTTCACTAGATAATCTACGTGTTGTGCAATGCTATTTAGCCATTTTGGATCTGTAGCACCAGTAAAGGTATTTTGCATTTTTAAATGCGCATCATGTACTTTGTAAGGTTGCCCCCATTCACCAAGAATAACTTTTACGCCGTTTTCTTGGCAATAATCTAGCAGCTTGTATAAAGCGTGCATTTCCTGATTTTCAAAATTTAGTACAGGTTCTCCATTTGTATCAACGCCTTCTAAATACCTCCAATTTGCTTGGTCTAGTACACGTACTATTTGGGGTTTCATATAATCCAACCTTTTAAAAACAGTCTCCCATTTTTCCTCCGTCATGAGTAAGCCCCATTCTGCGTCATCTGCATCTGCATGTGGGTACGCAGACCACTCCACTCCGTTGCCAATAAATTCGTCAGAAATAATGGTATTGGCATCAATTTTAACTAACCCCTTCTTTTTTACCGTTTGGCCAGATGCTAGCGGTAAAAAAAGAAGAAGTAAAATATAGTTAAATAGTTGCTTTTTAAGCATTTTTTAATTCGTTTAATAATTCATCAATATTACAAGTTGCAAGACCTACATACCTGTCTGCAGCGCCATAATATACATATAAAGTATCCTCAATAATCATATTTCCTGTTGGAAAAACACAACCCTTATAAAAGCCATCAATTTCATAATCGTGCTCTGGTTCCATAATCCAATTGGTTAATCTAGATTTTACAATTGTTGGATCTTCTAAATCTAAAAGAGCCGCACCAACACGGTAATATCCTAGTCCGCCATTTTCTACACCATGGTATATAATTAGCCACCCGTCTTTGGTTTTTAAAGGAGGTGTACTACCGCCAATTTTTTCTTCCCAAGTGCCATTTATACCCGCTAACAATAATGTGCTTGGTTCTTCCCAAACCATTAAGTCATCAGAAAAACGAAGCCAAATAGAAGGCTTGTCGCAACCGTATTCTTCACCAATCCATTCTTTTGGCCTGTGTAGCATTGCAAATTTTCCATTTATTTTTTCAGGAAAAATAATAACATCTCTATCATCTAAATTACTCTGAGTAATTCTACCTAAACGTCTGTATTCTTTAAAGTCTTTAGTTAAAAGTAAGCCCGAGTTTGCAATGTTATTTTTTAAAACCAAAGGCGCATCTTTATCGCATTCTGGCAATAAAATTTCATCGTGGTCAAAGTTCCAGTATTGCCCTGGAGGATGAGGTCTGTAGGCGTAAGTAATGTAAAATTCGTCTCCAAATTTTACAATTCTAGGATCTTCTACTGCGCCCATATCAGGACCATCTATACTTGGACTAAAAGCTGGTTTGTTAGAAGTACGCGTAAAATTAATACCATCTGTGCTAGTGGCTAAACCAAAACGTATTTGATGTTCTTTATCGTTTCCGGCAGCTCTATATAGCATATAAAATGTACCCTCTTCATACCAAACTCCAGGGTTACATACTACTAAGCTTTCCCAGTCGTTTGCTGGATTTGGACTTAAAACTGGGTTGTTTTTGTTTTTTATTAGGCGTAATAATCCTGTTTTGTTTTCTTCTACAGTATTCATTCTAATTTTTATTTCCTTATTTATAAATTATGTTGATTAATTTAGTTCTTGAACTTATAGATTACTCCATATTCGTAAATAGAATAAAAGACTCACCTTCTAGCGTCATTTTTACACCGTCTTTAAAGTTTAGTTCTACGTTATTTTCCATTGGTGTAGCAAAACCATTCTCGTCTACTTCACCAACAAAAGAGCCATCTGCATTGGACTTGTAACTGTATTTATTTGCTGTAATATTGCCTATAAAATCAGATTTTAAATTAAGCTCATACGTTGAGTAATGCGAGTTAACAATGGCAATTGTTTGCTTACCATTGTAAGTACCTACTACTGCGCGCAACCCTTTTTTATCAGGTAATTCTACGTTGTAAATATCACTCCCCGCAGGAAAAAAACGTGTTAATAATGATACAGGGTAGAAGTATGGTCTTATAGCTTCATCTGCAGCATTACCTGTATGCTCTTCTCCTAAGATGTTCCAGAATCCCCAACGTTTTAATTTATCAGATTGGTAATCTCCATTGTCTGGACTGTTGTACATAGCGTCATCCATATTCCAAACCAAAGAACCAGAATATCCTTCGCGCATTGCTTGTATTAAAGCATCGGCCATATCTATACCGTAAAATGCTTTGTAAATCATCATATTTGAATCTTCACCAGCATATGGGTCGTTTGCAATTGCTTCCTCGTTTTCTAACTTTAATTGCGCATCTACCTCTGTGTATTTAAAGCCTATTTCACCTAAAACAATACGCTTGTCTGCAGGCGTTTCCTTTTTGTAAGCTCTAAGCATTTGTGCAAATTCGCCATTACGAATTAATTGCTGTTGCGGGTATACGTGAATGTCATATAAACCAACATTATCTCCTAAATCTGCTTCCGTTTTTGTAAACCAATCTGTTTGACTAGCAGTGTTAAAAACTGCAATATCTGGCCCCATAACTTTTAGATCTGCCAAGTTGTATTTTTTCATCTCTTCTAAATAGGCTAGTTGTACATTTTTCCAAATGTTGTAATCTCCTTTAGTACTAGACCAGTCGCCATTAGGTTCGTTAATAATGTTTATTGTTTTTATGCAAGTGTACCCTTTTTCGTTCACCAAATGATTTAAGAATTTTACAGAGTTTTCAATCCACTCCATATCTATAGTACTAATATCATCAGTAAAACTGTGCCCCCATTCGCCATAAGTAATTTCTATATCGCGGTCTTTGGCGTAGTCTAACATTTTAAAAAGCGAAACCGTTTTTGTTGTCTCGTCATACGTACCATTATTGTCATAAGACCAAGAAGGATTTGTTACAATTCTTAAAAACGGAGGACGCATAAAATCTATACGACTAAATAAGGTGTTCCAATCCGCATCGCTAAGTGTTTCTGTTCCTAGCCAAGTTGGTGTCATTTCATAACCACCCCATTGTGCACCATTACCCACAAAGTTTGTAGAAACAAATTCTTCTGTTAATATTATTTCTCTATTTTTTTCTGTTGAAGTAGGTGTAGGTTCATCATCATCGCAACTTGCTATAAGTAGCAGCATTGGAAATACAGCGGCAAATATATTTTTTAGCATCATATTCATTTCTTTAGTATTATTATGTCATCTTGCCATAATAGCAAGATGACAATCTATTATTTACTTAAATTATACCACATCTTGTTAGACATATGTGCGGTCTCTTCATAGCTATAATTGGTGTCGGTCCAGTTGTATAATTCTGATAAATACTCAACTTCTGCAGCCAATACAATTTCTGTTTCCGAATTAACCTCTAGCGTTAATACAAATTCTGCACCAGTGCTATCTGTAATAGTTACTGTGTCTCCTACAAGTTCCCAAGTTCCTGTGCCTGTAGGTACTTTTCTAAATCTGCTATTGAACTCGGTTTCTGGCCAGCTAGTGTCATCAGAAATAAAGTTACCGTGCTCACCGTCTGCACCGGAATTATTTTCATATGTTCCGTAAGGGTTGTCTCCATTTTTACCATCAACAATAAATGAAATTGTATTATCTAGTTCTTTACTTGCACTAGGCAAATAATTGTTTAATAGTTCGGTCTTATCCCAGCCCCAAGTTTCCCAAGTGAACATATCACAGTAAACACTTATTCCGCCAACGGTCCAAGTTCCTGCAATAGAGACATCACTTAAGTCTATATCTATTTGTAGATTAATAGTCCAAGTAGCGCTTTCTCCTGTTTCTGAAGTAACATTTATAGTAGTTGTATTTGCTGTTGAAAAATCTAAAGTGCTACCAACACTACTATCTGTAGTTGCAGCGTAAGACACATTTAAACTAGTAAGTTCTATTGTAGAAATATTTGCACCATTATCGGCTATTTTAACTGTAATTTCTTTAGTATCGTTATCTATTTGTGTGTCGCCTACTTGATCCGCAACAGTTAATCCTGTAATACTGTTTCCTGTTTGTATAATGCGTTCTTTAGTCAATGTATACCAAGTTACCTTAGACATATGCGCTAGTTCTTCATAACTCCAATCCGTATCTGTCCAACTAAAATTATCTGCTAAATAAGGAATAGCTGTTTTTAAATTAACCTCGTTAGTTTCAGTAAGTAGTTCTAAATCTAATTCGTGTTCAACTTTATTAGCATCAGTAATAATTACCTTATTACGTTCAAAATCGCGTAGCCAAGTACCATTACCCGATGGTATTTTTCTGAATCTAGAATTAAAATCCCAGCCTTTACTAGCATCGGTATAACTACCAAAAGCACCATCGTCACCAGCATGATGCTCATACTTCCCAAAAGGATTTCCTTTAGCATCTGCACCTTCTACAGAGAAAGTAATTTTGTTGTCTAGTTCTGGATTTAACTCAGCTAAATACCCAAACATACTTTCGTTCTTTTCCCATCCCCAGCTTTCCCAGGTAAACATATCGCAATACATACGCACATCACCAATATACCAAGTGCCTTCTAGATCGGACTTAAACGGTAGTAAGGAAATCTCCCAATCTAAACTTTCTCCTGCACCAGAAGCAACAGAAATTTTAGTTATACCACTGCTTAAATCTAATGTTGTACCCTTCTCGTTTGCAGAACTGGCACCGTATGAAAACTCAATGTTTTTAATTTCTACTTTGGTTAAATCTGCTATATTTTCTGTTTTCGCATAAATTTTAATTTTAGCATCATCAAAATTACGTTCTATTATAGCTGTACCTATTTGGCCTTCAACCAAAATAGAAACCACATTACGTTCTTTTTGCCAATCTGTGCCCTCTACATCTTCAAGAGGGTTTTCTGTACAAGCAGCAAAAAACAATGCCAGTACTATAAAGTATATGTTATATAATTTTTTCATTACGCTTTGTGTTTAGTTGATGTTAGGGTTTAAATCGATCTCACGTTGTGGAATTGGATAAAAAGCAACTGCTTCTGGAGAAAGACCTGCTGCTTTAATAACATTGCTTTGCACTGTGTTTGTGCGTCTAAGGTCCCATAGGCGGTCTCCTTCATAAGCAAGTTCTCTTTGACGTTCTGCTACAACTAATTTTCTAAAATCTACTTTAGATAAGCCACCAATACTAGCTAATTCTGTCGCGTTTGCTCTACTTCTAATTTGATTGTATTGTGCTAAACCATCTGCATTGGCAGTAGCTTCTGCATATACCAATTGTATGTCTGAGTAACGAAGTAAGTATGGTCTTGTACTTGTTTTATCACCCTCAAATAAAGGATCTATGTATTTTCTTGTAAAGGGATAAATTACAGTACCATCTGCAACAGAACCTATAGTTGCCTCATCTTGATCGTATATTTCTGAAACAAATAAATCGGTTTTACGTTTATCATCCGCAGCATAAGAAGAAAACAACTTATCTGAGGTTTGAAAAACACTCCACCCATCATGTGTTGGAGAAAAAGTACCATCTGTATTTTTTAGATATACTGTTGCACCATCTATATAAGGAATAAAGTACTTGGATAGTTTAGAGTAATCTCCTTCTTGCGTGCCAGACCTGTCTAACGATAATATAAAAATATGTTCAGGGCCGTTTGGAGCCTCTACATTATAAATGTTTTGAAGATCCATATCGTACCTATATTCCCCTTGATTATGTATAACCATACCCGCATATTCTGCAGATTTAGCATATAAATTATCTACACTTTCTGTAATAGCGTTGTATTTAGGAACCCCACTTTCTTTAGCAGAAGCTGCAAATAAATAGATTTTAGAAAGTAATGCTTGTGCAGCAACTTTATCTGCACGACCCGTAACTCTGTTTACCTCTAAATTGTCGATTGCTCTAGTTAAGTCTTCAATTAAAAAAGTATAAACCTCTTGCATATCCGCAGGTAGCGTAGCCGTTGTTTCATCTAATTTGTCTATAAGAGATTTTTGTAATGGCGCCAATCCAAAAGCTTTTACGGCATTAAAGTGGTTGTAAGCTCTTAAAAATAAAGCTTCTCCAAGAATGCGTTTTTCGTCTTCTGGGTTAAAGCCTTTACCCTCTATGTTTTCTATAACCGCATTGGCACGGTTTACAGCAATATAAATAGACCTATAGTACTGTGTTAGTAATTGGTTTTGAGCAGTAACCTCCCAGTTTACAAATGCTTGTGCATCTGGACCTTCATCTGCTTTTACATCACAATTATCTGATGCCAATTCTGTAAAGTAATAAGTGACTGGTGCATAGCTCACAAGTGTAAGTGCATCATAAGCATATAAAATAGACGCCTCTGCATCTTCTATGGTTTTATAGAAATTTTCATCAGAATAAAAACCAGTAGGCTCTACATCTAAGCTTTCGCAAGAAGTAACACCTGCAACAAGAGCAAGTCCTACTATTAATCTTTTAAAGTGCTTCATTTTCAATTCGTTTATTATTGTCAATGTTTTCATTTTAACTGAATTTAAAAGGTTAATTCTACGCCTAAAGTCCAGTTTCTTAACTTAGGATACCCACCCCAGTAAATACCATCTCCACCCAGTTCCGGATCATAACCTTTGAAATCTGTAAGGGTGAATAGATTGGTGCCGTTCATAAAAATTCTACCTTTTTTAAGCCAAGCCGTCTGTAAGTCTTTTATAGTATAGCCTACAGATAGGTTCTGTAAGCGCAAAAAACTTCCTTTTTCTATAAACCAATCCGACATATAAACAGTGCGACCATCTCTTAAGCTTGGGTAATTGTTGGTTGTGTTATCTTGTGTCCAACGTAATGGTGTATTACTCGGCTCACTAAATGCTTTCGTATTAAAGACATCTTGACCAATACTACTGTTAAAAAAAAGTGAGAAGTCAAAATTCTTATAGCGTGCATTAAGATTAAAACTCGCTATGAAATCTGGATTAGGATTCCCGATTATAGCACGATCATTTTCATCAATAATGCCATCTTCATTTAAATCTTTGTATTTAAATTCTCCTGGTTGCGCTAAATCACCCGTTAGCCCCGCGGCTAATCCTTCAGCTTCAGACTGTATAATACCATCTACTTTATAACCATAAAAAACATTTATAGGCTGCCCAATAGCTAAAATATTAGGGACAGAACGGAAAGCTTCTACTTGATTACCAGAGAACTCATACTTAAAACCAGTAAGCGCATCTGTATTTAAGCCTGACGCAAGCGCATCTCCAAGACTAACCACTTTGTTTTTGTTCTTTGAAAAAATCACCATGGCGTCAAGACCCCAATCTTCTTTAGCAACAATAGCTCCATCTAGTGTTAATTCAACTCCTTGATTTTCTATTTCTCCATCATTAACCCACATTTTATCATAAGAAGAAGAGGGAGAAAGCAAACGTTCATGCAACAAATCTGAGGTTGACTTTTTATAGTAATCTGCTGTGAATTTTATTCTGTTATTCAAAAATGCAATATCAGCTCCTAGATTAAATTGCGCTGTAGTCTCCCATTTCAAATCTGGATTAGGAATACCACCCCAGGTCTTCTTACCACTTTGACTATCCTGACCTACTACATATCCCGGACCAATTGTTGTTTGCCAACGACCATTTACATAGTATTGATCTTGTCCGTATCTACTATTAATTAAATAAGGAGAAATACCTTGATTCCCAGAAATACCATAACTAGCGCGTAGTTTAAACTCATCAAAAACATTTAAATTTTCAATGAAGCTTTCTTTATGCAATTTCCAACCCAAGGCCCCAGAAGGGAACATTGCCCATTGATTGTTGGCTCCAAATTTTGAAGAACCATCGGTACGCACGGTAAATGTTGCTAAATATTTGTCTTCATAAGAATAATTTAAACGCCCCAGTCCAGAGTACATCACCGTTTCAGATAAGCCGTTGGCCACAGATTGCTTTTCAGGATTACCCGCGGCGAGGTTACCATTGCCTAAAGATTCATTTAAAAAATCATAAGCTTTTAAATCAGAAGTTCTAGCTTCATATCCTTGGTATGAGAAACCAGCCATGGCAGTAATACTATGTTTCTCTTTAAACGTATCGTTAAACGTTAAGAACGTTTCCGCTACAGTTTCACTGCTCTCCCAATTACTAACACCTCCAGAACCGTTGTTAAAAGTACCATCCTCTGTATATTTTTTGGGATTATAATAGTCCGTAATAGAACGACCAAATTTATGGTTTACTTGAGTTTTTAATTTTAAAGTCGGAATAAATTGAATCTCCACAAAAGCAGAACCTATAAAATCTAAAAACTTGTTTTTATTCGTTCTATTTTCAGTTAATGCAATTGGGTTCGAATAATCTTGTGACCCTGCTAAAAAATAATCATTAGAAGGATTTCCTTCCAAATACACTGGAAAAATAGGGTTACGCCAATATGCCAATCCTCCATTATCATTTCTGTTTCCTTTAGAATAAATAACATTTCCTCCAATGGTAACTTTATCATCATAAATTTTATGAATTACATTAAGATTAATGTTCAGTTTTTCATAATCATCATCTATGTACACTCCTTCGTTTGTATAGTAAGTTGTACTTAAACTAAATTGAGTTCTATCTGTCTGACTCCGTATAGCAAGATTGGTATTATTAGATACCGGATCACGAAATACTACATCATCCCAACGAGTATTGTAAGACCAATCACCATTCTTTAACTCTCCTACGGAAGGATAATACACCCCGTTTGCATCTCTAGCACCGATATATATGGGCGTAAAACCACCATTTACTCTACTTTCGTTGCTTAGCTCAGCCATTAAAACTGGATCCCTCCATAAATTCAAATCAGAGGTAAACCTTGTAAACGTATTTTGCTGAGAAACGGTTACCTCAGTACTATGTTTTGCCCCCTTTTTTGTGGTGATTATGATCACGCCATTTGCTCCTCGAGAACCATAAATAGCAGCAGCAGAAGCATCTTTTAACACTTCCATGGAGGCAATATCTTGAGGAGATATTTGCTTTAAATCTCCGGCATAACCAATTGGAAAGCCATCTACAACCACAAGAGGATCATTACCACCGCGTAAAGAACTACCCCCTCTAATTCTTACAACCGCACCTGCTCCAGGAGTATCTGAAGCTGCGACAACTTGCACACCCGCCACTTGACCTTGTAGCAATCCATCTATAGAATTTGATGGTTTTGAAGGAATATTATCCATTTCTACAGAAGTTACGGATCCTGTAAGATCACTCTTTTTCACAGATCCATACCCCACAACAACAACTTCAGAAAGCTGTTCAAGATCCTCTTCTAAGACTACAGTAATTGCAGTATTTTCCGAAATAGGAATTGTTTGAGTTACAAAGCCTATATATGAAACTACAAGCTCGTTATTGGAACCACTCAATTCAATAGAAAAATTTCCATCAAAATCTGTTGTCACTCCGTTTGCTGTAGAACCACCTTCCATAATGGTTACACCAAGCAAAGGAATTCCGTCGTTAGATTTTACTGTTCCGGTTACCTTAATTTGCGCTGCTCCTGAAAAGCTTAAAATTAAGAAAACAATAAAAATCATACTTTTTTGAAACTCATACCTCATTAGTTCATGATTTTTTTAGTTAGTAATTAAGTTGTTGACAAAATAATAACATATCCTTAACCTTAATTTTGTAAATCATGTTGATTAATGATACTAATATGAAAAAACAGTAAAAAAACATCAACAGAAAGTCAGAAATACAAAATATATAAGATAATTTATAGTTATTTTTATTTAATTTGATAATTTATAAGACTATATATTTATAATTTAATATATTTTATATCTTATTTTGAGAAAACACACTATGATACTTTTATGAATAAAGAAGCGCGTATTTTAAGAGAATTAGTCCCTATATCTGAAGATGATTTCTTTATTGTCTTAAATCATCATTCTGCTAAGTTTGATTTTCCGATACATTTTCACCCAGAACTAGAACTCAACTTGGTTCTTAATTCATCAGGGAAGAGAATCATAGGAGATTCAATACAAGAATACACAGATTGTGATTTGGTTTTGGTTGGCTCAAACACACCACACGCTTGGACCGGAGAAGATAAGAACACAAAAGCGCATGTTGTTACTGTTCAATTTCATCAGAAATTCTTATCAGAACTTGCACTAAATAGAAAACTCATGCTTCCTATCAGGCTACTTTTAGAAAAATCTAAAAGAGGAATTTTGTTTTCAAAAGAAACCCTCACTGTTTTAAAACCAAAAATATTACGTTTATCTGAGTCTCAAGACTTTGACTCCCTACTAAATTTTCTATCCATTTTATACGACCTATCTATTGCTCGTAATACAAAAACATTAGCAAGTCACTCTTATGTTGATCATTATACCATTCACAAAAGTCGTAGAATAGAAAAAGTGAATACCTACATTAAAGAAAATTTACATCAAAAAATACTTCTTAAAGAGGTTGCTGGATTGGTTAATATGTCTGAATCTGCCTTTAGTCATTTTTTTAAAAAAAGTACTAACTCCTCCTTCTCTGACTACGTTAGCGATTTACGCTTAGGGCACGCAGCAAGGTTACTTATAGAAACAGAACGTTCTATCAACGAAATTTGCTATGACAGTGGTTTTAACAACATCTCAAACTTCAATAGAACCTTTAAACGAAAAATGGGATACACTCCTAGTTATTTTAGAGATCAACAAAAATTGATTACAAAACACTAAAATACTATTAGCAATCAGCATAAAATACAAAGCAAAAGCTTTTATAAAATAATAAATTTGAGTCTATAACAAACGGAACTATTCATGATACACCTTACCACTACACTACAAAGAATCACCTTTTTTCTAGGCTTAATTTTTGTAATTCATTTTAGCTTTAGCGCAAACAAAATAAATGATCTAAAAATTCAGACAACAACCCCAAGAGATAGCACAAAAGTAACTCCAGAAATTGATGCAAATTTTCATATCTACCTATGTTTTGGCCAATCTAACATGGAGGGTTCTGCTACTATAGCGTCTCAAGATACCATTAGCAATACTCGTTTTCAAATGCTGCAGTCTCTAAATTGCCCCAATTTAAACCGAACCAAAGGAAGCTGGTACGCTGCCGCTGCACCACTTACTCAATGTTATACAGGATTATCACCTGCAGATTATTTTGGAAAAAATATGATAAAGAATCTCCCCGATAGCATCACAATTGCTGTGATTAATGTAGCCGTAGGTGGTTCTGATATTAGATTATTCAATAAAAAAAAATATCAAAAATTCACAGACACATATCCTGAGGATTGGTTTCAAAATAAAATTATAGATTACGGAGGAAACCCTTACCAACACCTAATAGATTTGGCTAAAAAAAGCCAAAAGAGAGGAATAGTTAAAGGAATTTTATTGCACCAAGGCGAAACAAATAATGGTGATACCAAATGGCCAACTTACGTAAAGAAGATCTACCGAAATATGCTTAAAGATTTATCCTTAAAAGCGAACCAAGTTCCTTTATTAGCTGGCGAAGTTGTACATAAAGATCAAAATGGTTTACTAGCCGAAATGAATACAATTATACAGACCTTGCCAAAAAGTATTCCTACATCCCATGTCATTTCTTCTAGGGGATGCGGTGCGAAATCAGATAGAACACATTTTAATTCTGAAGGAATTAGAAAACTTGGGAAACGATACGCAATAAAAATGCTATCCCTTCAATATAACCTAGTCCCAACTCACAATTAAGGCTTAAGAACTACAAGCAATGTCTCTATGAATAGCGAATCAACTTTACACTAGCTTATGCCCTAGGTTTTATTTAATTTCATTACAGAAGTCTTTCAGCATTTTAAAATGCTCTTCCATGGCACTTACGGCTAGCTGAGAATCCTGATTTTTAATGGCATTAAAAATTACCTCATGTTGATTCACTTCGCGCATGAAGCCATCCTCATCACAAACTCGTATTTTTTCAAAGACAGAAATAATCTTAGGTGTAATTTGTAACATCAAAGCATTAAGTGTGCTATTACCGCAGGCTTTTGCAATGGCCAGATGAAAAAGTAAATCCTCCTCAAGAGCATCCTCTCTATTTATCATTTTAACCTTGTACAGATGCAGAGCTGCCTCAATATTTACTAAATCCTCTTCCGTTCTTCTTTGAGCTGCTAAAAAACTAGTTTGGGCTTCTAACATTAGCCTTGTTTCTACTAAGGTTTTAAAATCTTGTTGTTTCAATTCAACAATACCTTCCATAATTCCTTTCAAAGCTACTTGTCCAATATTTGCAATAAAAGTTCCAGTCTTTGGAATGGATTTTAACAATTCATAATGCTCTAGCTTAGCAATAGCCTCTCTAACGTTTCTTCGGCTTACATTGAACTTTTCAGACAATTCTCTTTCCGATGGCAACTTATCGCCAGGTTCTAAATTCTTGTAAAGAATAAATTCTTTAATCTTAGAAATAATTGCATTCTGATCATCAATACTATCATTTACTCTTATTCTATTTGACTCCATCTTGAAATGCTTAAATAATTTAAACCTAGTTATAAAATCCGACAGCAATCACTCTACCTCTTTAAACGAAAAAAATTTACTGATCTAAACTTTAGACCAGTAAATTCTTAAAATTAACTCAAAAAAACTAACATAGTCAACTCAAACTATATTTTGTCATATTTTAATATCCTGGGTTTTGTGTTAAATTAGGGTTTCTAATAATCTCATCAGCTGGTATTGGAAGTAAATAATCTTGCACTGGATCGAATCCTGGTTTTGCACCTTCAAATCCTGAAGCACCAAATACTTCATTACCTAATTTTCTTCTAGCAATATCATACCATCTAATACCCTCGAAAGATAATTCTAATCTACGCTCTTCTAATACATCATTAACAGTAACTATCCCAGTGATATCTGCAGGCACAGCACTCGCACCTGTATTTTTCCATGAACCACCTGATCTAGCTCTTGCTCTAACCTCATTTATATACGTTGTGGCTGATGCATTATCTCCAAGCTCTACTGCTGCTTCCGCTGCAATTAATAACACTTCCGCATAACGCATCATAGAATAATTATAACTCGTAGCCCTACCGTTTCCATTTGCAAACTCACCTGGGAACCTTGTATACTTAGCGATATATGGCTGATTTACATTTCGGTCATCTTTAGACGCTGAAATAAAATCTGGATAAGAAGTAAGCTCTCCATCAAAAACTGCTGTATCATCTAAACTTACTGCCCTTCTATAATCGCCAGCATCCCAACTCGTGTAAACTCCTAGAGCCGGTGCCATAATAGACCAACCGCCACCATTACCATACTGCTCATCTCCTCTTAAACCAGACATCGGACCTAATTGATCGTTCCCCGCATTACCATCTCTGAAATTATTAAAATCTAAGACAAAAATTGGTTCTTTTGATGCGTCAATTTTAGTGGCATCAAATAAACTTTGATAATCTGGATCCAATTCCAAATCATAGATTCCTTTGTTATCAATAACTTCTTTAGCCTCATCATAAGCCTTCTGCCATTCTCCCATAGTTAAATACACTAAAGATAAGTATGAACTTGCTGCTGATTTTGCAGGTAAAGATCTTGCCACCTGAGTGTCTGGCAACCACGCCTTAGCAAACTCTAAATCTGCAATAATATTAGCATAGACCTCATCAGCCGGAGTACTTGATATAACTTTTGATTCTTGCACATCGGTTACAGGTGCATTTAAATAAGGTATAGCTCCAAATTGCCTTACCAAATGGAAATACATAAATGCTCTTACGAAATATGCTTGCGCCGTGATTGGATTTTTCACATCATCTGCTACATCAACTAGCTCAGCTCCTGCTATAGCTTGATTAGCCGCTCCAATAATTTGATATGATCTTGGCCAATAGGTGTCAATCATTAAATTATCTGTCAATACGGTAAAATCATCATGCTGTTGTCTCTCTACTTTTGCTGCAGGATCAGCTATAGCAACCATATCACTACGCAACATTAAAGTGGTAGGTAATTTTCTACCCCAAAAATTCTCATCAATCATATGACCATAAGCCCCATTGACTGCAGTTTGAATATCCGTTGTAGAACTAAAAAAACTTTCAGGAGCTAGCAGCCCTTGCGGATCCTCTTCTAAATCTGAGCATCCTACCATTGATAAGCCTATCAATAAGAATAAATATTTATATGTTTTCATTATATATGTTTTAAATTATTGATTAAAATTTTAAATTAAGGCTAAAATTCACCGATCTAACTGTTGGGTAATTTCCAAAATCAAAACCTTGAGTGGTATTACTCTCTCCTGTACTTTCACCGCCACCACCAAAATAACTTGCTTCTGGATCTAGGCCAGAATATTTAGTGAATGTTAATAAATTTTGAGCACTAACAGATAACCTAAGATTATCTACCCCTAATTTCTCTACAAGATCTGAAGGGAATGTATACCCTAAAGCAACATTCTTTAATCTGATATAACTTCCATCTTCTACAAAACGTGAAGAAATTTCTCTATTACTATTATTTCCAGCTCTAGGAATATTAGTGTCTGTATTTGTAGGAGTCCATGCATTTAAAACATCTGTAGTTGCATTAGAATCACCATTAAATAATTGAACATTAGTTAAGTTAAAAACTTCACCTCCTTGAGAACCCTGAAAGAAGATGCTTAAATCTATGTTTTTATAATTAAAATTATTTGTAAATCCGAATGTATAATCTGGGTTAGGATCACCAATTATTTTCTGATCATCAGTGGTAATTGTTCCACTACCATCTATATCTGTAAATAGTGGATCTCCCGCCGCCGCGTTAGGCTTAAGAGCTGTACCAACTGGCACGTCACCACCTTGGTAAACTCCACGATACTCATGACCCCAAAACACACCTGCCGCTTCACCTTCTCTTAGAATATGAGTACGGCCCTGTCTAAGGTAACTTGGTGCCGCATCTAAAAACACATCAATTCCATCAATTAATTTTACAACTTCATTTTTATTCGTCGACCAATTAAAATCTGTAGTCCAACTAAAGTTATCTGTGTAAATATTTTTTGTGCTTAGAGAAACTTCAAACCCTTTATTATTAACTTCACCTACATTTCTTATACTAGCTAAAGTTGCAAAACCTAAGTATTCTGGCTGACTTGCATCTGCTAATAGCAGGTCTTTAGTATCTATATTATAATAATCTAATGCTAATGAAATTCTATTACTAAACAATCCTAGATCCAACCCTAAATTTGTTTGATAAGAAGATTCCCACTTCAAATTTGCGTTCGCAACTTGATCAGGTGTAACTGCATTTACAGTCTGTCCGTTCGTAACAGCATATAAATCTACAAATCTAGCTAAAGATTCATAAGCACCGATAGCTTGATTTCCTGTAACACCATAACTAGCTCTCAATTTTAAGTTAGAGATAGTTCCATTATTAGCTAAAAACTCCTCATTAGACACTTTCCAACCTATCGCACCTGAAGGAAAGATGGCATATTTTTCATTTCTAGCAAAGTTTGAAGCACCATCACGTCTTACTGTAGCAGTTAACAAATACTTATCATCGTAATCAAAATTTAATCTTCCAAATTGAGATAAAATTTCTTGCTCTGTAAATGATGATGAAGGCGCTAATGGAGTTGAAGCTCCTCCTAGATTATAATAAGAAAAACTATCAGAGATTAATCCTTCTGTACTCGCTGAAAATCTTTCTGAAGTATTTTTTTGGTAAGAATATCCTCCTAATAAATTTAGGTTACCTTTTCCTATGGCAGCGTTATAGGTCAAATAATTTTCACTTAATACTGTAGTTTGCTTTAAGTTACTATAAGACGCTCTACCTCCAGCTGCTCCTGCCTGTTCAATTAATGTAGAAGGCTGAAAATCTCCCAACGTCTCATTAATAGTACTGAAACCAAATGTAGTTTTAAAAGCAAGGTTTTCAAAAATATCATAATTAGCATAAAAATTAGTTCTAAAATTATCTGTTTTAGTATCGATAATTCTTTCATTAGCTATAGCATAAGGATTATCTATTCTATCACCAATAGCACTTTGCACCGTATTAAGACCATCTTCATCTATAGGACCAATATCTGGAGCAAATCTAAACATCAAAGAAATTACATCATCTCCACCAGCATTAGCCGTTGAACCTGTAGATTGTGTTGCAACCCCACCTTTATCACCTCTACTTCCAAAAAGGTTAAGACCTAACTTCAATTTATCAGTTACTTGTGCATCTACATTAGAAAGGAAAGATATTTTTTCAAAATCAGAATTAATTATAATCCCCTCCTGCTTATAATAATTCGCAGAAGCATAAAAATTGATATTTTCACTACCTCCTGAAAAGGAGAATTGGTGATTTGCTGTACTTCCTGATCTGTACAATAGCTCTTGCCAATCTGTATTTTCACTACCCTGAATATACCCAGGATTAATCGCTTGCTGATATGCTGCAAATTGATCTGCATTTAATAAGTCTAATCTATTCGCTGTATTCTGAACTGAGTAAGTAGAATTAATTTCAACAGTTAATTTTCCGCTTCTACCTTTTTTTGTAGTTACCAAAACAACACCGTTTGATCCTCTTGAACCGTATATTGCCGTTGCAGAGGCATCTTTAAGAACCTCCATAGACTCAATGTCATTAGCTTGAGGCATTGTTGCGCCTACAAAACCATCGACAACAATAAGAGGTGAACTATCTGCATTGATCGAAGTATTTCCTCTAATTTTAATTGCTATAGGAGCACCTGGCTCACCACCATTATTAGATTGCACCACCACACCAGCAGCACGCCCTTGTAGCGCCTGTTCAGCATTTGCTACAGGAAACGCGTTTAATTCTTCCGATTTTACAGAAGACACCGCTCCTGTAATGTCACTCTTTTTCTGAGAACCATATCCTACTACGACAACTTCTTCTAACTGACTAGCATCTTCTGCTAATACAACTGAAACAGTTTCTTGTCCTGTTATAGAAATCGATTGCGTAACGTACCCAATGTAAGAAAGTTTAATTACATCACCACGTTTTACCTTTAACTGAAAGTTACCATCAAAATCTGTAGCGGTACCTGTAGTACTATTAGCGACCAAAACATTTACGCCTGGAATTGGCATATTAGCCCCATCTAATACTGTTCCGGATAACACGTATCCATCTTGTGCAAATAATGACATATTGAAGACCAATACGATCATTGCCATTAGTTTAATTTTTAATTTCATCTAAAATTTCATTTTAATTAATAAAAGAAGTTGAGTTCTCCTATTGGTACACCAAACTGGTGAACCAAACTGGTCTTCCAAATATATGTTATTTTATTCTTAATTTTTAAAAAAAATTATCAGCTATTTAATTTTCCTATTCTAATATTCCTGAATCAACAGTAAACACCTATGATTATTGACGGTGCAGCAATTAAAATAAAAAAGTTAAATTTTGAAAAAGTTAAATTTTAATACTTCTTTGAAGAGCTTTTGAGCTTCAGGATAGAAAATAATGTACTTGGACAGCCATACATGGGAGGAAAAATTGGAAATAAAAAAAGCCTTTCGATTTCTCGAAAGGCTTTTTTTACGTTGTACAGGCGGAGAGACTCGAACTCTCACACCTCGCGGCACTAGATCCTAAGTCTAGCGTGTCTACCAATTCCACCACGCCTGCATTTTTTACTTCAGTAGGTATATCTCGATATTTTCATATCTCCATACCTTCAAAAAGTTCCTTTTGGGTCTTAAAATATTTCTATTTCTTTCGCTAAAGGAGTGCAAATATAAAGTAAAAATTCAATTTAGAAATACTTACTTGAAAAAACTTCTTTTTTGTAGCTTTATACTCGACTAAAAATAACAAATGGAAGCAATAAAAAATTACATTTCTGAACACAAAGAACGTTTTATTTCTGAACTTATAGACCTATTAAAAATCCCGTCAGTAAGCGCAGACACTGCGTTTACACAAGATGTATTAGATACTGCAGATGCGGTAAAAAAAGCTTTAACAGCTGCTGGATGTGATGCTGTAGAAATTTGTGAAACAGATGGCTATCCGATCGTTTATGCTGAAAAAATTATAAATCCAGCCCTTCCAACCGTACTTGTGTACGGTCATTATGACGTTCAACCGGCAGATCCAATCAATTTATGGACCTCTCCACCCTTTGAACCGGTCATCAAAAAAACAGACAAACATCCGGAAGGAGCAATTTTTGCTCGTGGTGCTTGTGATGATAAAGGGCAAATGTATATGCATGTTAAAGCAATGGAATATATGGTAAGAACAAACCAACTTCCTTGCAATGTAAAATTCATGATTGAAGGAGAAGAAGAAGTTGGCAGCAGCAACTTGGCCATTTTCGTAGCAAACAATAAAGAAAAACTCGCTAATGATATTATTTTGATATCAGATACTGGAATGATTGCTAATGATGTACCTTCTATTACTACGGGTTTACGCGGCTTAAGCTATGTTGAAGTGGAAGTTACCGGCCCTAATCGCGATTTACATTCTGGATTATACGGTGGCGCTGTTGCAAACCCTATCAATATTTTAACTAAGATGATCGCTAGTTTACATGATGAAAACAATCATATTACTATTCCTGGCTTTTATGATAAGGTAGAAGAGCTATCTAAAGAAGAGCGCGCCGAAATGGCAAAAGCTCCTTTTAGTCTTGAGAATTATAAAAACGCATTGGATATTGATGCCGTTTATGGTGAAAATGGCTATACGACCAATGAACGTAATTCTATTAGACCTACTTTAGATGTCAACGGAATTTGGGGTGGTTATACGGGTGAAGGCGCAAAAACAGTTATTGCTAGCAAAGCCTATGCTAAAATATCTATGCGTTTGGTACCAAATCAAGATTGGAAAGAAATTACTGATTTGTTCAAAAAACACTTTGAAAGCATAGCGCCTGAAGGTGCAAAAGTAGTGGTAAAACCACATCATGGAGGTCAAGGCTATGTAACTCCTATTAATACCGTTGGTTATCAAGCCGCATCAAAAGCGTATGAAACTACCTTTGGAAAAAAACCAATCCCACAACGTAGTGGCGGTAGTATTCCTATTGTAGCGCTTTTCGAAAAAGAATTAAAAAGTAAAACTATTCTTATGGGCTTTGGCTTAGATAGTGATGCTATTCACTCGCCTAATGAGCATTTTGGAGTATGGAATTATTTAAAAGGGATAGAAACAATTCCCTATTTCTATCAGTACTATACAGAATTATTTAAAAAATAAGAATGCGAATAAAACCTTGTTAACCCAAGGTTTTAGTAGTTTTTACATCAATCGGACAAAAATAGAATACTATGGATACAAATTTAGCAGTGCTTATAGATGGCGACAACATTCCTTCTGCTCAAGTAAAGGAAATGATGGAAGAGATTGCAAAGTATGGCAACCCTACAATAAAGAGAATCTATGGCGATTGGACCAAGCCTAATTTAACCAAATGGAAAAATTTATTGTTAGAGAACGCAATTACTCCCATTCAACAATACGGGTATACCACAGGCAAAAACGCTACTGATTCTGCCATGATTATTGATGCTATGGATATTCTATATTCAGAAAAAGTAAACGGCTTTTGTTTGGTTTCTAGTGATAGTGATTTTACCAGACTGGCTACACGCCTAAGAGAAGCTGGAATGAAAGTTATAGGCATTGGAGAAAAGAAGACTCCCAACCCATTTATTGTAGCGTGCGATAAATTTATTTATATCGAAATTCTAAAATCTAAAACAGAAAGTCCGGAGAACGATCTAGGAAAAGAGGATAATAAAGACACTATAGACAAAATTACTAGAAAAGATATTCAGCTTATAAAAACAACCATTGCTGATGTTTCTGATGATGATGGCTGGGCATTTCTTGGTGATGTAGGAAGTCTTTTGCAAAAAAAGCAACCCAATTTTGATTCCAGAAATTATGGCTTTGACAAACTAACACCACTTATTAAATCTATAGATATTTTTGAACTTGAACAACGTGAAAATTCAAAAAGCAAAAACAAACTAATTTTTGTACGGATCAAACAAAAACACAATCCGAAAAAAAAATAGTTAAAAATAAAAGTCCGTTTTCCTAAGAGAACGGACTTTTATTTTAGGGCGTTACCTAAAGGTCGGGCTATATGTTTCAAGTCCTCACCGTAAAAACGGCTGTGGGCTTTTCACTGCTATCCCTAACGCAATTAAATTATAATTTCTTCACATATTTTGTTATGATGACAGTCATTGTTGGTCCTACTTTACCTTCTATAAATTCTGCATTCTCACGATCCAAAGATATTCTACGAACCGCAGTTCCTTGTTTGGCAACTTGGCTAGAACCTTTTATTTTTAAATCCTTAATTAAAACAACACTATCGCCATTTTCTAAAATGACCCCGTTGACATCTCTATGAATAATTTTATCGGCTTCCGCTAAGCCTTCTCCTGTAGCTTTAGCAAACTTTAACGCTTCGTCATCAAGATAAATCATGTCTAATAAATCCTTAGGCCATCCTTCTCCTTTTAAACGTGAAAGCATTCTCCAAGCAACCACTTTAACCGTATCAAACTCACTCCACATACTATCATTTAAGCATCTCCAATGGTTTGGATCTGTATTCTCTGGATTCTCAATTTGATCTACACAAACACCACAAGCCAAAAGGCTACTATCAATACCACTTATAGAAACAGGTGGAACTTCATATACCTGTAAATTATCTGTTGAAGTACATAACTCGCATTTATTACCGCTTCTTTCTATCAATTCTTCTAGTATGCTCATGGTTCTAATTTTTATCCTTGCAAACTTAAAAAAATTGACGAGAGTAGGCGCATTTTAAAACAACTGAATACCAAATAGCGACTTTTATTTTAGGAACATCAATTAAAACACAGCATATATTCGATGAAATACGCGCTACTTTATACTATAAGTCATAATTTCACGCTTATGTAGGTATAGACCTATAACAATCTTATAAATAACAAACCAATGAAATTAAGCACATTACTTACCTTCGGACTCCTGTTCTTGGGGTTAAATGCAGCAATTGCAAAAGCAAGAATCCCTATTCCTTACGGAGAGGCTCAAAAAATCATTAAAGTTACCGACTTACCTGACACAGAAGAGTTTCAGCTAGAAGATGGTAGGTATTTTGATATTGGTAAGATGTACACTATTAGCCATATTGTCTGGCTTCCTTATAGCAATACAGATGCCATTATTACAGGATATGTAGATGATGAAACTTACGTTGAGTTATCTCCTGAAGAACTAAAAGAAATTGCAGCACTTGCAAAAGTTGAAATCCCAGAAACGGTAACAGCATCCTTTTTTGACCGTCTAGGGGGAAAAATAATTTTAGGCCTACTTGGTCTTGTTATCCTTTATGGGATATATGCTTCCTACTTTGGAAAAGATGAAGATGAAGATGAAGATGAAGCTACTGAAGAAAAATCAGAAGCATAACGGTTATTACAACATATTTAAAATCCATTCCTAATCGAATGGATTTTTTTTGTTTTGAAAAAGACACCTCTACACTTGTAGAATTAAAATATTTACTCTATGTTTGTAGAACAACAATAAAGAGATAGAAATGCAACTTTCAAAATCAGAAGAGGAATTAATGAATATACTATGGAAGCAGAAAACCGCTCTCATGAAAGATTTGTTAGCATCTTATGAGGACCCCAAACCTGCCACCACTACCATAGCCACACTGCTAAAAAGAATGACAGATAAAGGGTTTATAGCCTATAAAACATTTGGTAGGTCAAGAGAGTATTATCCCCTAGTAAAAAAGAAAGATTATTTCTCAAAGCATGTAAACGGACTCATAAAGAACTTTTTTAATGATAGTGCTAGTCAGTTTGCCTCTTTTTTTACGCAAGAAACAGAACTTACCAAAGAGGAATTAGAAGATTTGAAAACCTTAATAGACCGCGAACTTAAAAAGAAGTAATTATGGGGCTATATCTTATAAAAGTAACAACATGCTTAGCCATCTTTATTGTTTTCTACAAACTAGTATTAGAAAATGAAAGCATGCACACTTTCAAACGGTTTTATTTAATCAGTTCGCTGATTGCTGCTTCATTAATACCTGCTATATTATTTACAGAATACATATACATAACTCCAGAACCTGTCCTGAATATATATGTATCAGAAATCAATTCAGACGAAATACCTGCGTTTTCTCAAAAAACAGATTATTTAACACCTACACTTTGGACAATTTACGGACTTGGCGTCTTAATTTTTGGTTGTAAATTTTGTAGCAACCTATTCAAAATAAGTATCTGCATAAGAAGAAACCCTAAAATTAACTATGACCGTAGTATTCATGTATTGTTAGAAGAAAGACTATCACCACACACGTTCTTCAATTTTATTTTTCTAAACAAACAAAAATTTGAAGCCCATGAAATCCCTGAAGAAGTACTATTACACGAACAAGCACATGCAGTACAAAAGCACAGTTTAGATGTACTCTTCATAGAATTAATGCAAGTCATTTTATGGTTTAATCCATTCATTTATTTTTTCAAAATGGCTATCAAACTAAATCACGAATTTCTAGCAGACCAAGCAGTACTACAAAAAGGTGCTGAATTATCAAATTACCAAAAAATATTATTGGCATTCTCATCAAATGCTACAGAAACCCAATTGGCAAATGCCATTAATTATTCATCAATCAAAAAACGATTTACAATCATGAAAAAAACAACATCAAAAAAAGCCATTTGGCTCCGCAGTTTATTAGTATTACCTCTTTTAACCCTTGTTCTCTATGGTTTTAGTGAAACTCAAATTAAACAAATCAATATAACTAAGGATTCAGTAGAAATTAAAAGTCAAGAAAAAAATGAATCACACAAAAGACATCTAATCGTTCCAACAGCACCTACCGAAAAGAATCTAAATGAGTGGAAAAATGGAAATAAGTTTTCTATTTGGATTAATGGAGCATCTGTAAACAACTCTCAATTAGAAAAATATAAAGCTTCTGATTTTTACCATTATATTTCACGTTTCATATATGATAATGCACGAAGCAAACATTACCCTCAACCCTATCATGTCCATGTGTATACTAAAAGCGCTTTTAATGAACAGTTTACTACAAATGACAGAGAAATAAATATTCTAATTAATAAAGACGGTCAATTTTTGATTCAAAATGAACTAGTTTCTGCACCTGATTTAAAACGACACCTATACATGTTAAATACAGACCTTTCAAAAGAAGAGAAATCTAACCAAGTTAGCGCATTAATACATATTAGCCCCAATGCACCAAGACAAGCGGTTAATAACGTAGCTACAATTTTAGAAGAATACGGTTGTGCTACAATTGATATTGTTGAAAAAAAAGAACAGCAAGACGGTGCAACGAAAACGCAACTAACAGCATACAATAAATTAGCCAGGAAGTACAATGGTATGGATGCATCTACCATGCGAATTAAAAAAGGAGAAGTAGACCGTATGGAATATCTCTATAGTATCATGACCGACAAACAAAAAAAGAGCGCAGAAGCTTTTCCTGAATTACCACCGCTGCCAGAACCACCAATGCCGCCTTCAACCCAAAGGGTTGGTAAAGGCGAGGTTAGTGCGATTCCAGCACCACCAACACCACCAAAAACACCAAAGAGTCCGTTAGACCACGTTCTTGAAATGGCTAAAAAAGATGCCAACTTCTACTATGAAGGAAAATCAATAACTTCAGATGAAGCTATTGATTTAATCAAAAACAATAATAATTTAAACATAGATACTAGAAATACGGGAAGTAAAAACCCTACCGTAAAAATTACAAAAGAGCCCATTGTCATTAAAAACTAGAAATATTGATTCCAAAAAAATCCTCCTAAATGGAGGTTTTTTTATATTTAAAATATTCCGGATGAAACGCCTTCAGTTCGATAGCGCTAGTTTAACATAATTTTTCAAATAGAATTTGTACATTAGTTACTCATCAATCAAAAATCAAATTAATTATGTTACAACGTTTTTTTATCCTGTGCTCAGGAGCCGATTCTGAAATACTGGCCGAATGTTCTCAGGGAGAACGCAATAAATATGCAGGAATAGGGGCGACGGTATTTTTTACCGCCGTAATGGCATTTATTGCTAGCAGCTATGCTTTATACACTGTATTTGACAATGTCTATACTGCTGCTTTCTTCGGATTCGTGTGGGGATTACTAATCTTTAACTTGGATCGCTTTATAGTTTCTACTATTAAAAAAAGAGATAAGTTTAGTAGTGAGCTCTTGCAAGCAACACCGCGAATTATTTTGGCCGTCATTATTGCCGTTGTAATCTCTAAGCCGCTAGAAATGAAAATTTTTGAGAAGGAAATTAATCAGGTTTTATTAGCTCAAAAGAATGAACTTACCTTAGCCAACAAAGATCAAATTGCGTTGCAGTACAATCCTAGTATTGATGCCTTACATAAAGACATTGAAGCCTTAAAAACAGAAATTACAAATCAAGAAGCAGAAACTAATGCCTTGTATGACACTTACATTTCTGAAGCGGAAGGGACGGCAGGAACAAAACTTTTAGGAAAAGGCCCAGTATACGCCGAAAAAAGAGATAAGCATGATGCAGCACTAAAAGAACTCAGAGAACTAAAGGAGACTAATGCTGTTAAAATTACTGGAATAGAATCTCAGATAACCGCGCTCCAAACAGAGTATACCACTTCGGTAACAAATTCTCAGCCTATTATTGATGGTTTTGATGGCCTAATGGCTAGAATTACCGCATTAAACAAACTACCGTGGCTACCATCATTCTTTATTTTTTTACTTTTTCTTGCTATAGAAACTTCGCCTATCATTGCAAAACTTCTATCACCTAAAGGTACTTATGATTATAAATTAGAAGAAGAGGAAAGTGTTATTAAATCTTGGGTGACTCAAAAAGTGAAGCAACGCGATTTACTTGTGGCTACCGATGAATCATTAAATAACAAAATTTATGCAGACCTCGCTGAGGAACAAGCCATCTACGATTACAAAAAACAAAAAGTAGAAGAATTACTTAAACTACAAGCAGATTCATTTCACAAGCTTCAAATGAAAAATCTTTAGTAGTGTATGATTGTCGGTATGACCACACCTAAATTAGTTCCCTAAAATTCGGTTCCAAAGCTCCTGCAATAACTTTTTAGCATCCCCCACATTTTTGGGGGTTTCTTTTATTTCCAAATCCCCCTCTTTATTCGTAAGTTGATATTTGAACGCAAAATCTTGTTCCTTAGGATCCATGCTCATTAAACCAAATCTGAGGTCATTGAAAAATAATTGTCCATTATCCGTTGTTATAATATACCATCCTTCTGCGATACGCTCTAAACGATTTACTTTATCATTATTCTTTAAATCTCCTAATAGCTCATGGTGTTTTGGATAAGATTCAAAAGAGATGGGCTTTGTATCAAAAAAAGAATAATTGGCAATTAAATAAGCTTCCTCAGTATCCACGTTTGCAGTCCAAAGTATCGTATTAAACGGACTAGGCCTTGTATCTATCTCTAGATAAGAAATACCTTGATCTTCTAAAGCTGTTGTAAATTTCTGATAGGTCACTGCTTTTAACACCAGCGATAGCAACAAATAGGCGGAACTAATGATTAATCCCCAGTTATTGTACTTTCTACGTTTTACAGAAGTTCTTTTTTGAAACATAGCCAATACCAACAATACTAAAAAAGGGAGGGTATATAAAGGATCTATAACAAATATATTCTGGAACGCTAAACGGGTTTTAAACGGCCAGAATAGTTGTGTACCCCAGGTTGTAAAAGAATCTAAAATAGGATGCGTAAATAGCCCCCAAAACATTAACCAAGACCATTCTTTCCAGCTTGCTTCTTTCTTAGGCAATAGTTTAAAAACTAACCACCCGAAGACGGGAGCAAATAGTATTGAAAAAAAGATAGAATGGCTAAACCCACGGTGCCATTCTATAGCAGAAATCGTATCTGTAAAAAAACGTGTAAATACATCTAGGTCTGGAATAGTGCCCGCAATTGCTCCAAAAAGCATGGCTTTATTGCCTACTTTCTTTCCTAAAACAGCTTCTCCTACCGCAGCACCTAATACTATTTGCGTTAATGAATCCATATAAACTTACAGTTAGTCTACAATTTGCATTTTCTTTAATAAAAAAGAAGCATTCATATTCTGGCAAATTCCGTCTTTAAATTTATAATCAAAGTGTAATTCATCGGCTATGATTTCGGCATCAAAATAATGATTCTCCACTTGTGGCAAATCATTAGCAGCTTCACACAAACTTAAATCATGCGTAGCGATAATTCCTGTAGCTTTTCCTCCAATAAGTTTTTCCACAAATTTTCGAGACCCTATAGCTTTATCGGTACTATTGGTACCCTTTAAAATTTCATCTAGTACAATAAAATAGCGATCTGTTTTAATTTCATCTACAATAAACCTGAGCCTTTTTAATTCTGAAAAGAAATAAGACTCGTCATCTGTTAAAGAATCTGTAGTACGCATACTGGTAATTAACTTAATAGGAGTGTAGGTAACTGACTTTGCACATAAAGGCAAACCAACATTGGCCATAACTATTTGTAATGATACTGTTCTTAAAAATGTACTCTTACCGGCCATATTAGCTCCCGTGATAATAAAGAATTGTTCTCTAGCAATATGGATATCATTTAAAACACTTTTTTCAGGATTTAAAAGTGGATGCCCCGCTTCTACTGATTCTAAGATGACATCTGAAGCTACTAACCTAGGGTATTTATATTTTGGATGATTAAAAGCAAAATTTGCTAAACTATTATAGGCATCAAAAAAGGCAATAGTATCAAACCAAGTTTCAATTTTTGCCCCGTTCTTAGTAATCCAAGATTCAATTTTAAAAGATTGATAAATATCCCATAGCATGAGTCCATTTGCAAACACCCCGAATAACATATTATTACGCTGATCTAATGCATCTAAAATTTTAGAAAACTCTTTAAGAATAGCTGATGTTTTCTCGGCCTCATTTAAAATGGCGGCACGTTTCTCTTTTAATAAGGTAGTCTTGAATTCTACCTTTTCTATTTCTAGAATAAGTTTTTGATATTGATGAAATGTGGTCTGAATCTTACCGGTATCATTAGACAATTTATTTATAGACTTCACATAAAACCCAGAAATAATAAGTCCCACTACAAAAGCAGCCAGTACTACAAAAAATGAGAAAGGAATTATAAAATACCCTAAAATGGCTACAATTGAGATACCCCAAAAAATATAAGGCAAATATTTCATGAATTTAGGGAGAAAACGTTGGTATTCATTAACCCAAGCTATAATTGCCTGGTAAGATGTTTCTGTTTTCACCAAAGACGCTACTGCTGTGAATTCTTGACGCCAATTTGGTAATTGAGAAAGTTCTTTTATAGCTTGTTGCTTTTCTTCTATACCTATAATTTCATTAGCCACAAATAAAGAAGCTAAGCGCTCACTACCTTGAGGTAATACCGTTCTATTTAAATATTGGTAAAAAGAACCTTTACCAAATAAATCTATATCCTGACTAAAATAATGCAACGGATCTTTAAACTCACTCCCATCTGGCTGTTCATGAAAATCCCGATCTAGTATTTTAATTTCTGTCTCGTTGATATGTAAAAGTGCTAAAATTTTATCACGTTTATACTGTAAATTAGTATGCCTAGAAACGATGACCAGAAACAATACAATTGAAAATAATACAATGGCTATAACTGTTTTTGGAGTATCATAAAATAAGGTGATCCCCACAATCATAAGTACAAAAACCACTAATCTTACGATACTTGATTGCAATAATTGAGATTTAATACCAGAAAGCTGCTTGTTTAGCCCTGTAATTTTATCAGAATAGAATGACTTTAAACCTTGCATTTAAAAAAATATAAAATGAAACACAAAGATAGGCTATATTCAAAAATAAAAAAGACCAGCTTTCGCTGGTCTAATCACCTATAGTGCTCGGGGGGAACTAGCTACAAGTAAGATTTGGAATTTCTTATATATTTTTAGTGTTTTGCTTCATAACTGATGTAAAGGTATTGAAGCACTACTCCTAAAATTTTGAAAAACCGACCAATATCTTATGAAGTGTAGACGAACAGCAAATATCTGTAGATAAACGTTTTTGCAGGATACCTTTATTCAAAGGAATCCAACGCTTGTTTTAGCTTTTTAGTAAACTTAGCAACGACCAGATCGTAGGAATGATCAATAAGTTCTATTGTTAGTTTTGGGGGAACACGCTCAAGAAGCAAGGTGTTCCAATGTATTTTACTCATATGATATCCAGGAATAATTGTCCCATCATATTCTTCCCGTAATTCAAGTGCCCTATCTGGGTCACATTTTAAGTTAGCTTGTGCAGGCAACCGCTTTAAAGATGATAAGGCAAACATTTTACCCATCACTTTAAAGACCAAAGTATCCTCGTCAAAAGGGAATTCTTCTGTAACTCCCTTTTTAGCCATACAATATTCCCTAAATACTTCAATATTCATGACTACAGTGTTTTAAAGAATAAAAAAAAAAACTTCGCTGAAGGTTATTTTAAAGATCTATATCTTTAGAATCATAGACAATCACTTTATCCCACAATTTACTAGACTCTTCTATAAATAATAAATGAGGTGCTTCTTTTTGATACGCCGCTTGTGCTTCTGCAGACTCAAAAGTTACAATTAGGGAATATGTAAAAGAACCGTCTACCACCTCTCTACTAGCTCTTGGTGGTTTTCCTATGAACTTTGTCTTAGCATATTCAGAATGGTCTAAAAACTTACGTAAAGAAGTTTCGAAGGCCTTACAATCTTCTTCACTGTCTGGATTATTTAACCAAAAGAAAACGGTATGTGCAAAATTAGAATCAAATGTGTCCATTGTTGTTGCTGTTTGTGCGTGGGTAAAGAATGAAAATACTAAAAATATGCTAAGTGCAAAAGTGTGTTTTAATTTCATGACTCTAAAAATCTAGTTAATTTACTTTTTCGTTCTGATAATTGTTCTTTCGCATCAATTTTTAATGCGGTATAATCTAATTTCCAACCGATGGTTTCTACTATAGATTCTATTAATAGTATAGCTTCTAAAGCTTCACTACGGGCGGTATCCATCAAACCACTTTCTGGAATTTTATCTCGGATATGCTGTTTTACCTCTTGATTTAAAACCGTAAGATCGTCTGGTGTAAATGAATTAAACATTCCATTTTTAATATCATAGAAATCTAATTCTGGTTCTATCGAGAGTATCTCTGGTTCTGGAAAACTTTTGAGTAATATAGTTTTTCGTTCCGTATCCGCATTCAATATTAATTTCTTTAAATCGTACCCTATTTGAGCTTTTGCATTAATTACGATTAAAGCTTTCTTCTTACTAGAAACAAGACTTAAAAAACGTTCTTTTGTATTCTCATACCTATAAATTTCTGCAAAATCGCCTTCCACGGTAATCAGCTTACAAACACTTTTAATTTTTTCTAATAACACATGCGATTGGACTTCCGTAAGCTCTTTACTCTTCTTTTTTCGGAATAAACTAAACAACCAATACGTTGCAATAGCTCCTAAAATGAGCCCTAATATAGTGTCAAAAATATTATCCATTTATTTTCCAATTTCACCCAAATGAGTGTATTTAAATCCCTTTTCATATTTTAAACCATAACCAAAAACACGATCCATGGCAGCATGAGAAAACAATATCACTCCCGCTAATTGCCAAGAAGGTATGGCAAGGTAAATACCTAGTATATATATGGCAACGGCTATTCCTTTATGATGAAAAACATTATAGGACATTGCTCCTATTTTGCTACCAAACAAATAACCTATCATGCCAAAGTCTGGGGTTAATATTAATAATAAAAACCACCACCATTGATAATTAAGAAGGCTAAAAAGGTAAATACCTAATACCAGCATAGCCATTTCTTCAACTTTTATTGTGCTCTTCATTACTCCTCTATTTTAAACAGCACGGGTCTACTAGGACTTGCATCATTCTCAAAAGGTGCCACTTGAAGATTTAAAAAGTACAAGCCGTCTCTAATGGTATTAGCCACAAAAACAAATTCTGTTATCGTTGCATGCTTGCGCACAAGACCATTGGTATTCCAAAAAGCATTGTGCCCTAATAGCGCCCCTCCGCCTTTTTCTTTATCTATCGATGGCAAATCTACTAACAAATGATTAACACCTAATTCTACAAGATAGTTCACTGCTTCTTCTAGCAAATATGGAGGATTAGAATTAGAATATTGTCTGTTTAATTTTTCTTTTAAATTAGGTAATGTTCTAATTACCAGAGCATCTCCTTTGAAACCTTTTAAGGCGTATTGCAACTGCTTTTTAGAGATGACAAAGTCTTCATTTTGTTTTTCTGGAGCAATTGTGACTACCGATGCTAAAAAGAAGAAAGCTTTTAAATTCTGATTTACAGAATGAAACTCTGCTGTAATATGCCCTACACATTCTGTATGCGTTCCATGTGCATGCGGATTAAACCAAATATCATTAAAATTGGTCGATGCACCTTCAGTTACTTTCCCCACAAACTCGCCCTCCGTATGTGGTGTTATTTTTGGTGGCTGAGTATACCATGCATTTACATTGGTAATTTCTCCCCGAAGTGGAATTGAGATATCTAAAGGTTTAGAAAAATCTATGGAATACGATTCTTTTTTATGTGTAATTATAGCTTTCAAAAATGGTCGTGTTTACTCTGACAAGTTAATCATAAAAAGGTCAGAGGCAATTCCATCTGCTAAAAATTTTCCTTTTTTTGTTGTCACTAAAGTATCATTTTCAACCACCAATACCCCTTGTTCTATATGTTTTTCTGCCTGCTTCAAGAGATAATTATAGTATTCAAGACCAAATTCTGATTGAATTCTAGTTAAAGACACTCCCCAGATGGTGCGCAAACCTGTCATAATATATTCATTATAACGGTCAGTTTTAGAAAGCACCTCAACCTCCATAGGAAGTTGATCTATTGCCAATGCATTAATATATTTTGCATTATTATTGATGTTCCATCCTCTACGAATTCCGTCATAGGAGTGTGCCGATGGCCCTACGCCAATATATTTTTTTCCCAACCAATAGGCCGTATTATTTTCCGAATAAAACCCAGGCTTACCAAAGTTTGATGTTTCATAAGCATCAAAACCGTTTTCTTCCATTTTTTGCAGAAGACTATTAAAATGGGTTGAAGCAATTTCATCATCTAGTGGTTTAATAAGCCCTTTTTTTATAAAATTTGCCAAAGCTGTTTTTGGCTCTACAGTAAGCGCGTAACTAGAAATATGCGGTATACTAAAAGACAAGGCGGTTGCTATATTCTCTTCCCATCGCTGGTTGCTCATTTCTGGCACTCCGTAAATAAGATCAATAGATATATTGGAAAAATACTGCGTTGCAAGCGCTAAAGATTTTTTGGCTTCTTGTGCATTATGAGCCCGGTTCATCATTTTTAAATCTTCCTCAAAAAAAGATTGAATCCCTATACTCAAACGATTAATAGGACTTTTAGAAAGTGCTAGTATTTTATCTTCTGAAAGATCATCTGGATTAGCCTCCAAAGTTACCTCAGGATGGTCTACTACATCATAATGCGTGTAAACTGTCGCAATAATTCCCTGAATTTCTTCTGTGGTTAATACAGATGGAGTACCTCCTCCAAAATAGATTGTAGCTACTACGTCATTTTTAAACTCGCCTTTTCGGAGTACTAGTTCTCGCTTTATCGCAGTTAATATGGCATCCTTTTTTCCCATACTGGTCGAAAAATGAAAATCGCAGTAATGGCAGGCTTGCTTGCAAAAAGGAATATGAATATAGATACCAGACATGTGTTCGTGTTGCGTAATGATTAGCAGTTAGCGATAAATTCTTTTGAGCTTCAAAATTGAAAAACAAGCTTCTTTTACAATGAAAGTTATGGCTATTTATTTTTTTACTCTTTTTTCATTTTGTTTTACAAACGCATCCCAACCCGTGTAACTTTTGCCCACTTCTATACGGCCTTCATTATAAAAATGGCAAACGGCAGCGGCCAAACCATCGGTACTATCTAAATTTTTAGGAAGTGTCTTGAGACCCAACATGCTCTGCAACATTTTAGCAACTTGCTCCTTACTAGCATTACCATTTCCGGTAATGGCCATTTTAATTTTTTTAGGAAGGTATTCTGTAATGGGAATATCACGAGACAAACCCGCAGCCATCGCCACACCTTGGGCTCTCCCTAGTTTTAACATAGATTGTACATTCTTACCAAAGAAAGGAGCTTCTATAGCAATTTCATCAGGATGATAGGTATCAATCAACTCAATGGTACGCTCAAAAATAAGTTTAAGTTTTACATAAGGATCAGTGTATTTTTGCAATAGCAACTCATTCATCTGTAAAAACTCCATTTTTTTATTCATCACTTTAATGAGTCCAAAACCCATAATAGTAGTACCGGGATCTATCCCTAAAATAATTTTTTCGTTAGCCAAGAGTAAATTTATTTGGTATTAAGTACGATCGGAATTCTAAATTTTGCACGTATCGGAATTCCTCTTTTTAGTGCCGGTGATGCTTGTGGCAATGTAAGTAAACAACGAGTAATTACCGCATCAAACTCAGGTATTTGTTCTTCTACTATCGCATTATGTTCAATATCCAACACAGAAACTGCGCCCATTTTGTCCATTAAAAAATCTACATACAGCGTATCTAAAACTTCTTCTTTAAGTACAAACTCAAAACCTTCTAAAGAAGTAGAAAAATGTCTAAGCAAGGTTTCTTGAAAACATTCTATATTTTCTTCTTTAGAATCTGTCTCATCACAATTTTCAAAAAGTGGAAATTGATCCACTTCATTGAAGTTAATTTCTTGCAACTCGCGTGTCACCAATTGCTGTGTTTTCTCTTCTTTTGATGTGAAGAGATCACAAGAAACAACTAGAAAAAATATACATAAAATTGATACTATACGCATGTGCGCTATAAAGTTTGTGGAAAATTACGATATTTTGAGTTATTTAATTGACTGTAAAGCGGATTTCCTTTTTTGGAGCACATCATTACCTGTTTTTTGAGCAAAAAAAAAGCCAAAGAAATTACTTTGGCCTTGATATTGTCTTCTAACTTAGGTGCTAATTTTACTGCAACTTAAAGGAAATAGGAATAGAAAACGGTACCCGAACTACCTTTCCGTTTTGTTTACCAGGTGTCATTTTTGGCAATAAAGAAATGATGCGTTCAGCCTCCTCTTCTAAGATTTTATCAGGACCACGCATTCTTAAACCTGCAATATTCCCAGTTTCATCAATTATAAACATAAGGTTTACTTTACCTTGAATTCCTTTATCCTGAGCTTCTTGAGGATATTTGAAATTCTTATTAATATGCTGAAATAATTTTTCTTTAAAACAAGCTCTTTGGTTTTCAACATCTTCACAACCAGGAAAAACTGGGGCTTCATTTACAACCATAAATGGCACATCTGTAGCGTTATCATAATCTATCTCTTCTTTAGAGATCGCAGAATCTCCTTTGATAACATTTACAGACTCAATACCTTCCGTATTTGTTTTAATTTTTATTGAATTACCTTTTCCATCACTTATAACAAAATTACCTTCTTCTTTATAAGCTTCTACTTTAGAAAAAAACTCAGCTTTTTGAATACTTTCTTTTTCGGTTAAATTGTCTAAATCTGATACTTCTAATATGAATTTTTCATAATCTGATACTTCCAAGATTTGTTGTTCATTAGAAGATGTTTTTAAGGTTGCCCCCTGTTCCAATTCATTCGTTTTTAATTCATTTTCACATGAAGAATAAAATAGCATTCCTAAAATTAAAGGGACTAGCACTACATACTTTAACTGAAATACACGCTTTGATTTTGATTTTTGTAACATAACGATTCGTTTTTTGATTAATGATGATTTAAAAAATGGATTGATAAATGAAATATTTTCTGTTTGAAAAACTTGAGACAACAACAGTTGGTATTGTTCTTTTTTGTGGGTTTTAGAGACCTGAGCATCCGCTATAAACTCATGTAATTCTGATATTCTATTTTGGTATACATACACTAAAGGGTTAAACCAATTGATAATGCGGAGCAGTTCAAAAAAGACCAAGTCATAAGAATGCCCTTGACGAATATGAACCAATTCATGCGCTACAATGCTCTCATAATCCTTATCCAATACTTTATCTCCAAGAAAAACAGATTTAAAGAAAGAAAATGCAATTTCACTGTTTCTGATCACGATTTGTGTAAAATCATTTAAATGTTGAATGGTGCCCTTATCCTTTAATTGTTTTATCTGATATAATTTAAATACAAAGATGAATGCTGCGAGGACCATCCCCGCGATTAATACTATTGTAAACCAACTTATTAAATCATTAGTTCCTGAAACCCCAGAGACCTCAAGATCATTTCTATTCCATAAAAACTCTGGATAGCTAAAAGTAGTTTCTGATACTTTTGTCTTTAAGGCTTCAATTTTTACCCAAGGCAAAACTAGTGACAAAACATATGTGCCAATAAGGTACACTCTGTTCCATTGAAAAAAGGTTTCTTTTTTCAGAAAAAGATCATAAACAATTAAAAACAAAAGCTGAAAAGCGATGCTTTCTAAAATATACTGTATCATTTTTCCTCCTTTTTAATTTCTTTTAATATCGATTCTAGTTCGGATAAATTCATATCATTTTTTTTCATGAAAAATGACACCATACTCTTAAAAGATCCTTGAAAATAACCATCTACTAGCTTGTTGATAGATTGATTGCTGTAGTCTGCTTTCTTCAATAATGGAAAATATAAATAGCCTTTCCCCTCTTGTTCATGATTTACAAAACCTTTACTCTCTAGGATACGTACAATAGTAGATACTGTATTGTAAGCAGGTTTTGGTTCTGGCAACTCTTCAATAATAGCCGCAACATTGCACTTTTCTAATTGCCACAATACCTGCATTACCTCTTCTTCTGCCTTTGTCAATTGTTTCATGTATCTTAAACTTGTTTCAGTATCTATTAACACTGGTTAAACACTTAAATTAGTAACCTACTATCAAACTAAAAATAGCTTTCAACTAACTTATTAGTTCAAATATAACTAAATAATTAGTTCAAACTAATAAATTAGTTGAAAAACTTAAAAAAAATTATGTTGATGTAACAAAGCATCGTAATTTTCGTCTCACTAAACAAACACCCTTAAATGGATATTGCGTTACTACTCTTTGGTTTCATTTTTATGCTTGCAGGTATCATCGGAAGCTTTTTACCTGTGCTACCTGGCCCACCTATAAGTTGGTTAGGGCTTCTACTCCTATTTTTAACAAGCGTTATTCCGCAAGACTGGTGGTTTTTAGGCATCACTCTGGCTATTGCACTATTTGTTTTTGCTTTAGATTATATTATTCCTGCCATGGGAACAAAAAAATTTGGCGGTAGTAAAGCGGGGATGATTGGTACCACTTTAGGACTTCTTGTCGCATTACTATTTCCTGTATTGGGTGTATTCGGAATTATAATTTGGCCTTTTGTGGGTGCTTTTATAGGAGAGCTATTAAATAAAGCAGACAAAAAAACCGCTCTTAAAGCGGCTTTTGGGTCTTTTTTAGGATTTATTACAGGAACCTTTTTAAAATTTATGGTGTCTATTGTATTTTTAGGACTCTTTATAGCTAAGGCTTGGGAATACAAAGAAGCACTTTTTCCTTACTTTAAATAGTACTACAACCAAACAGTTTTATCTTCGATAGGACCCCTAGCAGAATCTGGTATTTCTTGATCATAATTCCCCATATAGAAAAAGCCTAAACATGCTTCTTCATGGTTCATTTCAAAGAAATCTCCCATATGCTTTACTAAGGCTGGAGAGCTCCAATAGGCTCCGATGCCTAATTCCGTGCATGCCAACCACATGTTTTGAACAGCCATAGCTACTGCAGCTACCTCTTCCCATTCCGGAACACTTTTCATAGGGTCGCGTTGCATACAAATAGCTATTATAGCAGAGGCTTTTTTAGGATTTTCTTTGCTTTAAATTCTTTCGGACTCGAATCTGTCTCTAAATATTTCAAAGAAAGGAATAGCCCTAATTTTTCTAGTGTCTCCCCTTGCATCACTTTAAAACGCCATGGTTCTGTTTTTCGATGACTAGGTGCCCAATTACCAGCTTCTAATACTTTTAAAATATCTTCCTTAGCAATAGGTGTTTCATTATATTGAGCCGGAAAAACCGATCTTCTCTTTCGTATCACATCAAATATCATAGCGTCAATTTTTTAATTCTAACAAAGTTAATTCTTATTCATTACTTCAAAGACTCCCTTAACACTAAATTTAAACAATGTTTAAGGGTAGGGTTTCGGTTGTCTTTTTTCCAAATAAGAGACAGCTCAGCACGTTGCTTTATTTTTTTTAATTCGATAAATTTCACCCCCATATCAAAACCATATTGCAGTGATGTAGGTACAATAGCAATACCCAAATTATTCTCCACCAATTTAAAAATGGTTTGTGCATGTACCGATTTGTGAGAAACGCTAGGCGTAAAACCAGCATCTTCACAAATACTCATGACGGTATCAAAATACAAGGCACTATAATCCTGTGAAAACAGTATAAACTCTTCATCAGCAAACTGATTCATCTTTTTAAAATTATCCAGATTAATAGGATGCTCTTTGGGAAGCGCGAGAGAAAAAGTGTCTTGCATAACTGTTTCAATACCTAAACCATCTGGCACTCTTGCCAGTCTTACAAAACCAATATCTAAAGTATCCTTTAAAATGGCATTTACTTGAGCCGTATTTGAAAGTTCTTCTAGCGTGGTCTTTATCTGCGGGAAACTGTCGCGTAACTTAATCAACAAATCAGGAACTACGGTTTGCATGGCCGACCCTAGAAATCCAATCCGAATCTCTCCAAAATCGCCATCCGATATCAATTTTAATTGCTTTTTAGTAACTTCTAGATGGTTTACAATAAACTCTACTTCTGCTTTAAGGTATTCCCCGGCTGGAGTCAGCGTTACTTTTTTCTTATTCCGAACAAACAAGGGAGTTGTTAAAATTTCTTCCATCTGTTTAATTTGCCTACTTAATCCAGGTTGAGAAATACACAGCTTTTCTGCAGCTTTTCTATAATGTAATTCATCGGCCACTGCCAAGAAATAGTGAAAATGACGCAACTCTAGTTGATAACCCATAGTTATTGAATAGTGATATATATGATATTGGTAATTATCAAACTTAATCAATAGTTTTATAAGAATGAAATTCTGATTTAAAACTATGACACCAAAAGAGATTTTTAAACTTGGCGAAGACTGGCTTACTGCAAGCATCACACTTTCTATTGCAAAAGGAGAAACCCCTATTGAACTCTCTACAAATACAAGAGAAAAAATAAATGCAAGTGCTCAAATAGTAGCCAATATTGTAGCAAAGGGCAAAGCAGTATATGGCATAAATACAGGATTTGGGCCTCTTTGTACCACCAAAATCTCTAAAGAAGAAACGAAAATATTACAATCAAATATTCTTAAAAGTCATAGTGTAGGTGTTGGTGAGCCTATTGCTACTGAAATTGCAAAGTTGATGTTGATTTTAAAAGCACAGTCTTTAGCTAAAGGGTATTCTGGTATTTCAGAAACTACCTTAGACCGAATCCTTTGGCATATAGACCATGATGCCATTCCTGTTGTTCCTTCACAAGGATCTGTTGGCGCCTCAGGAGATTTAGCACCCTTATCTCATTTATTCCTACCATTAATTGGTTTAGGAAAAGTAAGCTATAAGGGTACGGTTATGGAAACTTCTGTTCTTTTTAAGCAAACGGGTCTGTCTTCCGTAACATTAGGTCCTAAAGAAGGTTTAGCACTTATTAATGGAACACAGTTTATTGCTGCACATGCGGTTAAGGTGGTTGAGAAGTTACACAGTTGTCTTTCTCAAGCAGATATTATTGGTGCTATGATGATTGAAGGTTTGCAAGGTTCTGTGAAACCATTTTTTAATGAATTACATGCCTTACGCCCCTATAAAGGAAACATTCACGTGGCAAAACGTATTAAAAGATTATTAAAGGGCTCAGAGATTATGGAAGATCATATTGATTGTGATCGGGTTCAAGATCCTTATTCTTTACGTTGTATGCCTCAGGTACATGGCGCTTCAAGAAATGCTTGGTTGCATCTAAAAGAATTAGTAGAAGTTGAATTAAATTCTGTGACGGATAACCCAATAATTATAGATGACGAATTGACCATTAGCGGTGGTAGTTTTCACGGACAACCTTTGGCTATGGCCTTAGATTACGCATGTTTAGCAGCTTCTGAACTAGGGAATATTTCTGATCGAAGAATTTATTTGGCCTTAGAAGGTAATAGTCCTAGTGTGCCTAAACTCTTAATGAAAGAAACAGGCATCAATTCTGGTTATATGATTCTACAGTATACCACTGCAGCTTTAGCCAGTGAGAATAAAGGTTTATGTTTCCCTTCTAGTGCAGATAGCATCCCTACATCATTAGGACAAGAAGATCATGTAAGCATGGGATCTATTGGCGGTAGAAAAGCATTGCAAGTTCTCGAAAATGTTGAGAAAATATTGGCGATAGAATTATTGACTGCGGCACAAGCTTTTGAATTTAGAAAACCCATGAAATCAGGTGTTTTTCTGGAAGCAATACATACAGCAATTCGTAAAAAAGTAGCTTTTGCAGATAAGGATCGTGTTTTTTCTGATGATATAGAAAAAGGAATTCAAATGATTAAAGACCAAACCATCATTCACGTTATTGATCACATCAGCGAAAAAGAAGGGATTTCCCTAAAAACGAAATTCACGCACAAATTTGAAGTATATTAAAATACCTTTTTATCGCTCTGAAATTTAATAAAATACTATACATGAAAAAATTGAAACTTATAGGTCCCTTTAAGCAGTTGGTAACCATGACTGACTTACCACTAAAAGGCGCTTTGTCTGATGAGCAGCTTACCATCATTGATGATGCAGGAATGCTTATAGAAGATGGGAAAATACTGGCCATAGGATTGTTTAAAAATATGGTGTTAGACGCAGAAAATGCAACAACAGAAATTACAACCCTGCAAGGAGATCATGTGTGCCTACCTGGTTTTATAGATGCCCATACACATATTTGTTTTGGTGGTTCTAGAGCTAAAGATTATGCCATGCGTAATGCAGGCAAGACCTATCTAGAAATTGCTAAAGCCGGCGGTGGCATATGGGACACTGTAACACAAACCCGTAAGGCATCTACCGAAGAATTGATTAAAAAAACCATCAAAAGAACCAAACAACATTTAAAAAATGGAGTTACCACGCTAGAAGTAAAAAGTGGCTATGGCTTATCTGTTTCCGAAGAATTAAAAATGCTCCGTGCTATTAAATATACAAATGCACAAACTCCACTAGATCTTATACCTACTTGCTTGGCGGCACATATGAAACCTAAAGATTTCTTGGGACCGAATACAGCATATCTAGAAGAAATAAGCAGCGCCCTTTTCCCCATTTTAAAAGAAGAAAATTTAAGCAATAGAATAGATGCTTTTATAGAAGAAAGTGCTTTTTCTAAAGAAGAGATTAGGCCCTATTTTAAAAAAGCTCAAGAGATGGACTTTGATATTACCGTACACGCAGATCAATTCTCTACAGATGGTAGTGCCGTTGCGGTAGAATTTGGAGCTATTAGCGCCGATCATTTAGAAGCCTCTACCGATAAAGAAATAGAACTACTTTCGAAAAGCAATGTAATTGCCACGGCACTGCCCGGAGCTTCTTTAGGTTTAGGATGCGGCTTTACTCCTGCCAGAAAATTATTGGACGCAGGTTGTTCCGTTGCCATTGCTAGTGATCACAATCCTGGTTCGGCTCCTATGGGCGATTTGCTAACCCAAGCTGCGATTCTTCAAACTTTTGAAAAATTGAGTAATGCCGAAGTATTAGCGGGAATCACTTATCGTGCAGCAGCTGCCTTAAACCTAACAGACCGAGGGCAAATAAAAGAAGGACTTATGGCCGATTTTGTATTGTTTCATACTAATGATTGCAATGAAATTTTATACAACCAAGGTTCTTTTAAACCGTGTATGGTTTTTAAGAATGGTGCCTTAATATTCGATAAACACAAAACACATTAAGATGACATTTAAAGAACAAATTCTTCAAGGCCTTCCGAATGAATTACCTGCTAAGAAAGAATATAATTTGGCCCTTAGTCACGCTCCAAAAAGAAAAGATATTCTTTCTTCTGAAGAGAAGCAATTAGCCATAAAAAATGCTTTACGTTATTTTCCAAAAGCTTGGCATGGAGAATTGGCCCAAGAGTTTGCCTTTGAATTGTCTACATACGGAAGAATCTACATGCATAGATTCAAACCCGAATATACCATGTATGCTCGACCCATTAATGAATATCCCTATACCTCAACACAAGCTGCAGGAATCATGTTAATGATTCAAAACAATTTAGATCCTGCAGTAGCGCAACATCCCGAAGAACTAATTACCTACGGTGGCAATGGCGCGGTTTTTCAAAATTGGGCACAATACATTTTAACCATGCAATATTTGGCTACCATGAATAATGAACAAACCCTTCATATGTATTCTGGTCACCCGATGGGGCTCTTCCCATCCTCCACAGAAGCACCCAGAGTTGTAGCCACCAATGGCATGATGATTCCCAATTATTCCAAACCCGATGATTGGGAAAAATACAATGCCTTAGGCGTTACACAATATGGTCAAATGACTGCAGGCTCTTATATGTATATTGGACCACAAGGAATTGTTCACGGAACCACCATTACCGTCATGAATGCTTTTAGAAAAGTGCTGAAGGCTGATGAAAATCCGGCTGGGAAAATATTTTTAACGGCAGGATTAGGCGGCATGAGTGGCGCACAACCAAAAGCAGGAACCATTGCTGGCTGTATTACCATCTGCGCAGAAGTAAATGCTACTGCCGCAAAAAAGAGACACGAACAAGGCTGGGTAGATGTTCTCGTAACCAATTTGGATGATTTGGTGGACAGGACTAAAAAAGCACAAGAAAAAAAAGAAGTGGTTTCCATTGCATTTATAGGAAATATTGTTGCTGTTTGGGAACGATTTTATGACGAAAATATATTTATTCATCTAGGATCTGATCAAACTTCATTGCATAATCCTTGGGCAGGCGGGTATTATCCAGTTGCTATTTCTTTTGAAGAGGCTAACGAACTCATGGTCGTTAATCCTAAGCTTTTTAAAGAAAAAGTTCAAGAATCATTGCGAAGACAAATTGATGCTATTAATAAACATACTGCAAAAGGAACCTATTTTTTTGATTACGGCAATGCTTTTCTACTGGAAGCTTCTAGAGCGGGTGCAGCGGTTATGGCCAAAAACGGAATCGATTTTAAATATCCGTCTTATGTGCAAGATATTTTAGGACCCATGTGTTTTGATTATGGTTTTGGGCCTTTTAGATGGGTATGTACCTCTGGTAATCCAACCGATTTACAAAAAACAGATGCCATAGCTCAGCGTATTTTAGAAGACATAAAGAACACCGCTCCTGCGGAAATTCAACAACAATTACAAGACAATATTACATGGATCAAAGAGGCTAACAGCAATAATCTTGTGGTAGGTTCACAAGCTAGAATTTTATATGCAGATGCGGAGGGGAGATCAAAAATTGCGGATGCTTTTAATACCGCTATTTCATCGGGAGAAATTTCAGCCCCTATTGTTTTAGGAAGAGACCATCATGATGTGAGTGGTACAGATTCTCCTTTTAGAGAAACCAGTAATATTTATGACGGTAGCAAATTCACAGCAGATATGGCCATACAGAATGTTATTGGCGATAGTTTCAGAGGTGCTACTTGGATTTCTATTCATAATGGCGGTGGTGTTGGTTGGGGCGAAGTTATCAATGGAGGATTCGGAATGGTTATAGACGGCTCAAAGGAGGCTGCTAAACGCTTAAAAAGTATGCTTTTCTATGATGTTACCAACGGCATTGCCAGAAGAGGTTGGGCTAGAAACACTGAAGCATTGTTTGCCATTCAACGAGAAATGAATAGAAATCCTGAATTAAGAGTCACATTGCCTAACTTAGTAGATAATAACCTACTTAAGAATTTATTTTAATATACATGTTGGCATACAAAAAAACACCCCCCGAATTATGGTCTGGCAGAACCTCTGAACAAAAACTCTACTTTCACGAAAAAGTACACTGCAGTGCTATTGATGACATAACACGAGCAAAAAATCAAAAAACAATTGCCTTATTAGGCTATGCTTGTGATGAAGGTGTAAAAAGAAATCAAGGTAGAATTGGCGCCGTAAATGGACCAGACGCTATTCGTCAGTCTTTAGGTAAATTTCCAAATCATTTAGCAGATGATATAGAATTATTAGATTGTGGTACGATTCTTTGCCGAGCGGGTAAAATGGAGCAAGCGCAAGAAGATTTATCTCAAACCATAGCGCAATTACTATCCTTGAATACGTTCCCTGTTGTATTGGGTGGCGGACATGATATTGCTTTCGGGCATTACCAAGGCATAAAAAAATACCTAGGAAATAAAAAAATTGGGATTATAAATTTTGACGCACATTTTGATTTAAGGCTGAATACCTCCGGAAATACTTCTGGCACTCCGTTTTATCAGATCGCTCAAGAATGCCAAAAAGAAGGTGCCGTTTTCAATTATATGTGTTTAGGCATTCGCAGAGATGCAAATGATAAAATAGTATTTGAAACAGCCGATTCTTTAAACGTAAAATATCTAGAAACGGCACATTTTAATATGCACTATCTAGAGCATGTGCAACTCATCTTAATGCAATTTATCGAAGATGTAGATTATGTCTATACTACCATAGATTTAGACGGATTTTCATCTGCCTATGCTCCAGGAGTAAGCGCACCTTCTCCTATGGGGTTTGCCCCCAATATTGTTTTAGAAAGCCTCAGAGTAATTATGGATAGTAAAAAACTAATCAGTCTAGATATTGCAGAAATGAACCCTACCTATGATAGCGATGGGCAAACGGCTAAATTAGCCGCTTCACTAGTGCATTATGTGATGCATCACAAATAACAACCTATTCCATCCATGATTTATAGTACTTGCCATCATCAATATCTAAAGCCGCTTGTGTTAATTTCAGTGGCTTAAAGGTATCAATCATAACCGCTAATTCTTCAGTCTTAGATTTCCCGATACTAGCTTCGTAAGTTCCTGGGTGCGGACCGTGAGGTATGCCTGCAGGATGCAATGAAATATAGCCTTGATCAATATTTTTACGACTCATAAAATCACCATCTACATAATAGAGCACCTCATCAGAATCTATATTAGAATGATTATACGGCGCTGGTATTGATTGCGGATGATAATCATACAATCTCGGCACAAAAGAACATACCACAAAAGCGCTAGTTTCAAAAGTTTGATGTACTGGTGGCGGTTGATGCACTCTCCCAGTTATGGGCTCAAAATTATGGATAGAAAATCCGTAGGGAAAATTATAACCATCCCAACCTACCACATCAAAAGGATGTGTTGCATAGGTTAAATGATGCAATTGCCCTTGCTTTTTCACTTTCATTAAAAATTCACCCTTTTCGTCATACGATTGTAGGTTTTCCGGCAGTTTAAAATCACGCTCACAAAATGGAGAATGTTCTAAATGCTGTCCGAAATAATTCCGGTATCTTTTAGGCGTATAAATAGGGTGGTAACTTTCTGTCACCAAAAGGCGATTATCCTCAGTATCAAAATGTATTTGATAAATCATCCCACGAGGTATCACCAAGTAATCACCATATTCAAACGGAATTTCACCAAGCATAGTTTTTAGCGTACCCGTACCTTTATGAATAAATAATAATTCATCTGCATCTGTATTCTTGTAAAAATACGTCGTCATCGATTTTTTAGGTGCCGCCAACCCTACATGTACATCAGTATTAAATAGCACCGTAACTCTACTCTCTAAATAATCATCTACAGGTTGCACTTGAAAGCCTTTTAATAAGCGCGACTTAATATTGTGTTCTACTGCAGCTTTCGGAGAAATATCAATAGAATCACCCACCTCTTTTATCTGAGTAGGTCTGTGTAAATGATACATTAAAGAAGACATTCCGTCAAAACCAATGGTACCAAACAATTGCTCGTAATGCAAAGTCCCATCAGGTTTTTTAAAAATAGTATGTCTCTTTTGAGGTATTTTTCCTTGTTTATGATACAGCGGCATCTTAGAATATCTTTTGTTTATCACTATAAAATTACGACATTTTTAAAACAAAAGAAGGCTAATTACCTTCAATTCATAACAGCTTATCACTTTATTGGCTTACGAATCAATAATTAATTGAACTGCGTTAATGCATGCAGAGAAGAAAATAGAACTTGCTAAGACAAATTAAAAACAGTAATCATGGAAAAGAGTAGAAATAAAGATGTCGTACCAACAAAAAAATATAATTCAAATGTAACTGAAGATGATTTACAAGCTTTAGGAAAAAAAGGTCTAAGCATGGATACAGGTGATGATTCGTTATTGCAAGATCGAGAAGAACGGATTGATTTTTCTGGTGAAGAACTAGATGTCCCAGGAAGACATGAAGTAAACTTAACACCTAATCTAGGCTTAAAAGATGAGGAAAACAGCCTTTTTGGGCAAGGAGGGGATGATAAAGAGAACCTTGAAGAGTCTAAGGGTAGCACTTTTGATAGATCTGGTAAATAAGGATTGAAGTTTAGTACATTCTTGAGGATAGGTGTTAGTTGGTTTTACAGATTCCAAGTTTAATAACACCTATTCCTTTCTCGTTCAAAAAACGCAAATCAACAAAGAAATAATTTCCCATCATAAGATTGAAATCAGTAGAGTTATTAGCTGTACGTAGTGTCGATTTTACTTGAGCTCCGTTATCCTTAAAAACATAAATTGTTAGGTGTTTTTGCTGGTATATTCTCATCCTAAAGGTAATTTCATTAATAGGAAGGCCCGAAATGATATACTTGTATTCACTGCCGCGATAGTTGAAAGTTGTTTTTAATTGAGATGAAAACTTAGACACATTTTTATTCTTATGATATTTTCCTTTGAAATCAAAAGGCTCTATACTAAGATAGATTTCATCGTTGTAAGAACTTAACTCCCTATCATACAAATCTACCTCAACATTTTCTCGAAACATGAACCCTTCAACATTTACTTGATCAAAATCTATAGTAAATGATTCTTGATTCTTTAAAAAATGGGTGAGTTTACGTGCTGTATTTCTCTTTTCTGCTTTAGAAAAAAGCTTATAGATTATAAATACGACTACAATTAATACTGATATTATTAGTTTCTCCATGGCCACTCAGTGTTGTCTCGTTAATTTAAAGATATCTTAAAAAATTAATTTCGCAGACTATTTTCACAATAACTCAAGACTATAATATGGAGAATTTAACTCCCTGCATTGTAAAGCCCCCGACTTAGTGCAGCAAGACAAATTAAAAAAGCTACATTCTACTCAAAATATGAAAATAGTCCGGGCACGAGTTTGATCCCCTCAGGAAATTAGGATACCATCACTTAGAAGTTAAATTAGTAATAACATCATAAAGTGCATTCCAAACAAAAATTATTGCCGGGGCAGTAAAAACTATTCCAAACAAACCAAATAAAAGTGTTAAGCCCCACATATCTAAGAAAAAGCTAGCAATCCGAGCTTCGTTACTTCTTCCTGTAATATAGCGTACTTCAACTTCGTCTCCTATTCTATCTGTAGTAAAAGAACTTGAACTAGAAGAGCGAATATAAATATTTGCCCCTCTGTTATCAACGAACAACACTTGAGTGTACTTGGTATCAGAAGAACTATCACTAGTATTTGTATTATAGGCTACTTCAAACCCGCTAATGTATCCTGTTGTAAGTTCAGAGTTTTGAATAAAATTTACCGTTTCAATAGTACGACTTATAGCAAAATAAAGAAATGTACTACCGGCAAGTAAAATTAAGCAGAATACACTGGTAGCTACTACGTCTCCTTTCATTTAAAATTAAATTTATTATTCCTGATTAAGCAAAGCTTTTTTGTGAAATACTACTTTGAACAAGTGCGCACAGCAAAACTATTTGCTCCATACAAAATTATGCAGCCAGCTAAAAATAACATAATTCCACATACTTTCTATACCTTATTAGACTTTTACCTTAGAAAGCTAGTGAATTTTCTACGAAACTTAGGTCGCCCTCAAGTAAGGAGAGTAAAATATGAGAAACCTTAAGGAGTAGAAACAAAAAAAGCCTCCCAAATAGGAAAGCCTTTCATCGGTTTCATATTCTTTTCACAAAGAATAATTTACCACAACTTGTGCTTTTTACAAAGCACAACACAACTCTGCAAATATAGAAAAGGTTTTCTAGATATTACAACTTGTTTGTCTTTTTTAGTCTTTTGTAGTGTACGGGCGTACGATTAAACGCGCTGCTTTGTCGTAGTTTATATAATTGTAGGCCCAATTAAAAAACACAATCACGCGATTTCTAAAACCTACCAATGCCATTAAGTGCACAAACATCCAAATAAACCACGCCAGGAAGCCACCGAATTTTAGTTTCTCTAAATCTACTACCGCCTTATTTCTCCCCACGGTAGCCATCGTACCCTTATCATTATATTTAAAAGCCTTCAAGGGCTTATTCGCTAAAAGATTTCGTAAATTCTTAGCTAAATTTTCTCCTTGCTGAATAGCGGGTTGTGCTACCTGCGGATGTCCTTTAGGAAAATCTTCTGTCTCCATATACGCAATATCTCCTATGGCAAAAATGGCATCATAACCTTCTATTTGATTATAGCTATTTACTTTATACCTGTTTAATCGCTCCATTAAACTGTTGGCGTCAAAACCAGCAATAGCTGCTCCGGTTACACCTGCCGACCATATAAAGTTCTTAGACTGCATGCTGGTTCCATCCTTCAGCGATACCGTTTGACCATCATAATTAGTTACTATAGTATTTAAATGAATGTGTACGCCTAGCTTATTAAGAAACTCCGTTGCTTTTTTAGAAGCTGTTTCACTCATTGGAGGAAGCACTCTTGGCCCGCCTTCAAATAAATGAATCTGCATTTCTTTAATATCTAAATGCTTATAATCTTTAGGAAATACATTTTGTTTCAACTCTGCCAAAGCTCCTGCCAATTCTACTCCCGTTGGTCCAGCTCCTACAATACAAAAATTAAGTAAAGCTTTACGCTCCGACACCTCTAAGGTATCATCTGCTTTCTCAAAATTCTGTAAAATTAAGCTTCGGATATTTAAAGCCTGAGGCACCGTTTTCATCGGCATCGCATTAATTGCGATATTTTCGTTATTAAAATAATTTGTTTTTGTTCCTGTTGCGATTATGAGATAATCAAAAGATATTACGCCAATGCTGGTAATTACTTCTTTTCTTACTGGATCTATTTTTTCTACCTCAGCCAAGCGGAAATAAAAATTATCGAGCTCTTTTAAAATTTTTCGAATAGGATAAGCAATAGAATCTGGCTCAAGACCGCTTGTGGAAACCTGATATAATAAAGGTTGAAATGTATGATAATTATGTCGGTCTATCATGACAATTTGTGCCTCTAAATCTTTTAGCTTTTTAACTAAAGATATTCCTGCAAAACCACCACCAATAACCACAATTCTCTTTTGATCTGTATTTGGAAGATTCATGATCCTAATTTTTATCAAAATTAAGAATTCTGACTGGTTTCAGCCTTTAATAAAAGTCTTGTAACAAATTTTTATGATGTCGCTATAAAAAGCTTTTTATTAGGTCCAGAACACCTCTTTCGCGGTTTCGTATGTATACGAGTTAAAAAGTCAATAAAAAAGTTAAACAACAGGAGCCATATTCTTTAACGTAATTAAAAGTTACTGAGCGTAAATCCGCAGACTAAGCTTCTATTATCCAGTACTTTTGCCGTCAAACTTAGCCAAGCTTATGTGTTTCGGAAAATATAGTTACATAATTTTAATCTTTATGTTGAATAGCTGCAACAAAGAAACAGAAAATATCATAGCAGAAGTGACGGTCCCTACTATTGCTTTAGCTCCGACAGAAGCCACTCCTGAATCTACCAACGATACGGCAACACACCAAGCTATTCTTTGGGTGAGCACTATGCAAGAAGACAATGGTCTTTTTCAAAGTAGTGAATATTCAAACTCTGTATCGCTTTATGACAATGCTTTAGCCATTTTATTATTTACCGCACAGAACGATTTTGAAAAGGCAGAAAGAACACTTGATTATTTTGATGCCAGAGTAACTAAAGAATTAGAACATGAAAAAGGGGGCTTCTATCAATTTAGAAATAAGCAAGGTGAAAATGCCCGTAGAACTTGGTTGGGTGATAATGCTTGGCTCCTAATTGCCATTAATAATTACCACCATTATGCCAAGAATCAGAAATACGAGGTAATGGCAGCGGCACTTACCAAATGGATTATTTCTTTACAAGACAGTGATGGAGGTCTTTGGGGCGGATATGATACCGATGGCTCCAGAATTCATAAAATCACCGAAGGAATCATCACGGCTTTCAATGCGGTTAAAGGGTATAATACATTTCATAAGAACATATTAGAATACCTGAATATCAACCGTTGGGATGCCAGTGATAATGTGCTAATCGCTTGGCCAGAAAATCCAACCTATAATTATGCCTTAGATTTACACACCTTGGGTTATGGTATTTTGGAAGATTATAATACTAATGTCTTAGAAAATGCAGCGCGATACACGACAACACAAACGGCAACCATTTCTTTAAACACTATTACGGGATATTGTTTTGATGAAGATAAAGATGTCATCTGGTTAGAAGGTACTGCTCAAATGGCGGTAGCTTTTTCTACAGCGAAAAAAACTACTGAATCACAAATGCTGCTTGCCGAGATTGAAAAATCATTTATCAGCAGTAATTTAAATGGGAATGCAAAAGGCATCCCGTACACTACCAATCACGGAACGAGTTATGGCGCTGGAATTTTATGGGACAATGCCGATTTAACCCCTGCACTATCGGCTACTATTTGGTACATATTTGCTAAACAAGACTTTAATCCGTTCACCATCCAGAAAAGTAAAAACGTCCCTCAGGAGGAACGTTTTTGGCTAAAATAATTTAAGTATTATTTTAAGTCAATGAAAGATTTTTTTTAGCGTGTTCTTGTTTATGCTTAGACGGATTATTCATCCCTAATTCTGGAATTACTAAAAGCGGAATTTGGGAATGAAAAGCTAATTGCTTCACGACAGATTCTCTTGTAAGTTTTTCCATATAACTATGTTGGTAATTTAACATTGCCAAAAGGTGAATATCTAATTCATCAGAAAATACTTCTAAAGTTTTAGATACAGAATTTACTTCTGATACGGTATGTACAAAGTGCTCTACTTCTTTAAAGTATTTACGAAGCATATTTAAATTAAACTGTTGTAATTCTGTGAGAGCCTTTATCTCATGTTGCACATGTACAATTCGGATTACAGAATTAAATGTTTTGGCCAAACTTACAATGGGCTCTAATTCTGATTGTGAATAGAACCTATTAAAATCCGTGGCAAAAGCAATCTCTGTAGGCGTTTCAAATTCGAAATATTCTGGTATCGCTAAAACAGGGCAGTTTTTTACGGCTTTTATTACCTTCACTGCATTACTCCCCATAAATACTTCTGAAACACCAGAAGCTCCTTTGGTTCCTAATATAACCACATCAATATCAAACTCATCAACCATTTCTTTTACTTGGTCTGTCAACAAGCTGAAAGAAGAGACCATTTTATAGGTATGCAATGGGTTTGAATTCTTATTTAGAATTTTAGATAAAACCACTTTTAACCCCTCTTTAGAATAATCTTCAACCACTAAAGCTTCATCCAATAGTGTACTCGCCATAAACCTACTATTTGAAATTGCAGGCGTATAGGTATTCAACAAATAAAAAGTACAGGGCTCATCTTTATACAATTCAATAGCATACGTAATTGCATTCCACGCGTTGCTGGAAAAATCTGTAGGGAGAAGAATATTTTTCATTTGGTTGTTTTTATCTTGATGTAAAACTAAAATAAGGAGAGCGTTTAAAATATGATAATTATCAGCTTAGGATTAAAACACTACCAAAATAAAATAGCGGTATAGCCCACTATTTTTCCATCAACGCTCGCAAAGCTGCTTCATTAATAATAGCTATCTTTTTTCCTGATGTTTTAATCAGTTTATCTTTTTTAAATTCTGATATGACCCGAATGCAAGACTCCGTAGCCGTCCCCACAATATTGGCAATTTCTTCTCTAGAAAGGGCAATGCTCATAAAGCCTTCATCATCTACTCCAAAACTATTTTGCATGTATATGAAAGCCTCCGCCGCACGTTGTTTTACAGATTTCTGAGACATATTGATAATCACATCATCTGCTTCTTTTAAATCATGTGCCATATGACGTAAGACCTCAACAGCAAAGTTAGGATTTGTGTTTAAGGTATTCATGATCCCTTCTTTTGGTATAAAACATACCTGCGTATCATTCACAGCTATCGCACTTAAATTGGCTGATTCTTCTGAAATTACAGAACGTTGACCTAGAAGATTTCCTTTGGTTGCCAATTTTACAATTTGGTCTTTTCCATTAGAGCTAAGCTTGGATAATTTTGCCACACCATTTCGGATACAGAAGACGCCATTGAGTTTTTCACCCTCTTTAAAAATAACTTCTCCTTTTTTTACCCGCTTAATGCTTTTAGAATCGGAAACTTTTTTTAATTCTTCTTTACTCATGGCCCTTAGCGCATTAAATTGTCTAATTGCACATTGCTCACACCTTACTTCTGCTTCGTCTACCATAGTACTGTAATTACCTAACGTCACAAAATTAGCGCTTCGTAAGATCTATAAACATGATAAAAGTCATATTTTAAGTAGTCATCCCTTTCCATCTTTGCACTAGGTATAAAGCAAATGATTATGAGTACAAATGATTGCTATCACTGTGGTGATGATTGCACTGCAACGCCACTGTTTTTTGATGAAAAAACATTTTGCTGTAATGGTTGTAAAACTGTTTATGAAATATTTTCCAGTAACGATCTATCCTATTATTATGATCTACAATCTGCCGCAGGTAGCACTCCAAAAGCTATTGAAGGAAAATATGATTTTCTCGATACGGAGACTATTGTTGAAAGACTAACGGAATTTACAGACAATCAACTTCAAATAGTAAACCTGTATATCCCTAATATTCATTGTAGCTCTTGTATTTGGGTACTTGAAAATTTAAATAAACTCAATCCTGGCGTTAGCAATTCTCAAGTAGATTTCCCCAAAAAAATGCTTCGGATTACTTATTCCACGGAAAAATCATCCTTAAAAGCTGTTGTTCTACTCTTAGCACATATTGGATATGAACCGTATATCTCTTTAGATGATTATGATAATAAAAAGAAAACCATAGATCGGAGTTTACTTTACAAGCTAGGCATCGCAGGTTTCGCCTTTGGAAACGTTATGTTTTTATCCTTTCCAGAATACTTTGATTTATCGAGCAATAAAACTAATGGCGGTGATTTTTGGTTGAACCAATATGAAGACCTGTTCAGATGGCTTATGTTTAGTTTTTCTTTACCGGTCGTATTTTATGCTGGTAAAGATTATTTTATATCTGCTTATAAAGGCTTACGGTCTAAATTATTGAATATTGACGTCCCTATTGCCTTGGGTATATTAGTGTTGTTTGTACGGAGTACCCTTGAAATAATTTTTGATTGGGGACCTGGCTTTTTTGATAGCTTAACCGGACTCGTTTTCTTCTTACTTCTTGGGAAATTTTTTCAACAAAAAACCTATTCGTTTCTTTCTTTTGAACGCGATTATAAATCTTATTTCCCCATTGCGGTCACTAAAATTTTACCGGATGGTAAAGAAGAAACAACGCAGATCCATACGATAAAAAAAGGAGATCGTTTATTACTTAGAAATGAAGAATTAATTCCTGTAGATGGCATTCTAATCACTGGAAATGGCAAAATTGACTATAGTTTTGTAACTGGAGAATCTGAACCGGTATACAAGAATTCAGGAGATAAGATTTTTGCAGGTGGAAAACAATTACACGGTGCGATTGAAATGGAAGCCTTAAAAACTGTTTCACAAAGCTACCTCACACAATTATGGAGTAATGCCGTCTTTCAAGAAGACAAAACCAGTAAATTTCAAACCATTACCGATAGCATTGGAAAACGATTTACCATATTTGTTTTAAGTATTGCCTTTACCGCTACTGCCTTTTGGTTATTCCATGATAGCAGTAAAGCGTTGAATGTGTTTACAGCAGTGCTTATTATTGCTTGCCCTTGTGCAATTGCACTAGCATCGCCTTTTACCTTAGGAAACATGTTGCGTATTTTTGGTCGGAACAAGTTTTACTTGAAGGATACACAAACTATTGAGCAGTTGGCGCAAATAGATACGGCTATTTTTGACAAAACAGGAACCATTACAACCGCTAAAAAGAGTACGGCAACTTACGAAGGCTTAGAACTCACAGAAGAAGAGGAGTCGCTATTAAAAAATACCTTGAGAGCATCTAATCATCCTTTGAGTCGTAATTTATACGACCTGCTTTCTGCACAAAATATTGTTACCCTAGACGAATTTGAGGAACATGTTGGTCAAGGCATTATCGGCGCAAGCAATAATAGTGAGATAAAGGTAGGCTCCGCCAGTTTTGTAGGTAGAGAAAACCAAAGCGAAATAGAAAACACGGCAGTACATATCAGCAGTAATTCTGCATATAAAGGTTGCTATATTTTTAAAAATCAATACAGAGAAGGAGTTTCAAAATTATTTGAAGCAATGAGTCAAACGATACAATTGGCCATACTTTCTGGTGATAATGAAGGCGAGAAAAAGCGCCTAGAAACATTACTTCCTAAGTTAACGCCATTGTATTTTAATCAAAAACCTGAAAATAAATTACACTTTATAAAATCACTGCAAGAGCAAGGTAAAAAAGTAATGATGGTAGGTGATGGTCTCAATGATGCTGGCGCCTTAGCACAAAGCAATGTGGGTATTGCTATCTCTGAAAATGTGACAATATTTTCTCCTGCTTGCGATGGTATTTTGGACGCTACTAAATTTGAAGAGCTATACAGCTACATACTAGCTTCTAAGAAGGCTATGAAAATTATAAAATGGAGTTTTGTATTATCATTAGCGTACAATGCCGTAGGACTTTATTTTGCGATTACAGGACAATTAGAACCCGTTATTGCCGCCATATTAATGCCGTTAAGTTCTATTAGTATTGTAGCCTTTACAACTATTGCCACCAATATATTAGGCAAAAAATTAAAATAAATAGTAAAACCTGATAAATGTCATTTTATAGGCCTTATCAACCCCGTAGTTTTACACCCGAATTCAGGTAGGTATGAGTGTCATTTACATTTTATTAGCAATTAGCATCTTGGTCGCTATTGTCTTTTTTATTGCATTTATCGTCTCGGTAAAGAGTGGTCAATATGACGATTCCTACACCCCTTCGGTACGTATGCTTTTTGAAGATGAACTAGTTAAAAAAGCACCCAGAGAATCCAAAGAATCGATCCAACTAAATAAAAGTTTAAACAATTAATTATGGAATTACAGCAGTTTTATTACGACAACAAAGTCGTTAAAAAATTCCTCTACGCAACCATGTTCTGGGGAATTGTAGGTATGTCAGTAGGGCTACTTTTGGCCTTTATGTTTATTTTCCCCAATGTAACTGATGGTATTTCATGGTTAAGTTTTGGTCGTTTAAGACCATTACATACCAATGCTGTTATTTTCGCATTCGTTGGAAATGCCATTTTTGCGGGGGTCTACTACTCTACTCAACGCTTACTAAAAGCACGTATGTACAGTGACTTTTTAAGTAATTTTAATTTCTGGGGATGGCAATTAATTATTGTAGCTGCAGCCATAACATTACCATTAGGTTATAGTTCTTCAAAAGAATATGCGGAATTAGAATGGCCAATAGATATTGCCATTGCGGTAGTATGGGTTGCTTTTGGTGCCAATCTTATTGGAACCATGATTAAAAGAAGACAGCGCCACTTGTATGTTGCTATCTGGTTTTATTTAGCCACTTTCGTAACTGTAGCGGTACTTCATATTTTTAATAGTTTGGCCTTACCTGTAAGTGCTTTTAAAAGTTATTCAGCTTATGCAGGGGTACAAGATGCATTAGTACAATGGTGGTACGGTCATAATGCTGTAGCATTTTTCTTAACAACACCCTTTTTAGGATTAATGTATTACTTTGTTCCTAAAGCCGCCAACAGACCTGTCTACTCTTACAAACTGTCTATAGTTCACTTCTGGTCTTTAATCTTTATTTATATCTGGGCAGGACCACACCATTTACTATATACAGCACTACCAGAATGGGCACAAAATTTAGGCGTAGCATTCTCTATAATGCTTCTGGCACCATCCTGGGGTGGTATGATCAACGGTCTATTAACGTTAAGAGGAGCTTGGGATAAAGTTAGAACAGATCCTACTCTTAAATTCATGGTAGTTGCAATTACAGGGTATGGTATGGCAACGTTTGAAGGCCCAATGCTTTCTCTTAAGAATGTGAATGCCATTGCCCACTTTAGTGATTGGATTATTGCGCACGTACACGTTGGTGCATTAGCGTGGAACGGATTCTTAACTTTTGGTATGATCTATTGGTTAGTTCCAAAAATGTTCAAAACTAGATTAGCGTCTATTGGTCTAGCCAATTTTCACTTCTGGATTGGTACTTTAGGGATTATTCTTTACACCTTACCAATGTACGTAGCTGGGTTTACACAAGCCTTGATGTGGAAAGATTTTAACCCGAACGGAACGCTAGTGTACGGTAACTTCTTAGAAACAGTAACAGAGATTATGCCTATGTATTGGATGCGTGCCATTGGTGGTACCATGTATATTATTGGTGCATGTGTTATGATATACAATGTGGTACTTACTATTAAAGCAGGTACTAATGTTGAAGATGAATTAGCTGAAGCTGCTGCATTAACCAAAGTATCTAAAAGAAGAACAGCTGGAGAAGGTTTCCATACCTGGTTAGAACGTAAGCCTGTACAATTAACCATCTTGGCAACTGTAGCTATCTTAATAGGAGGTGTAGTACAAATTGTACCAACCATTTTAGTAAAGTCTAATATCCCAACAATAACGAGTGTAAAACCATATACCCCGTTAGAGTTAGAAGGCCGTGATTTATACATCAGAGAAGGCTGCGTTGGTTGTCACTCACAAATGGTAAGACCTTTTAGAAGTGAGGTAGAACGTTATGGAGAATATGCCAAAGCGGGAGAGTTTGTATATGATCACCCATTCTTATGGGGAAGTAAACGTACGGGTCCAGATTTATTACGTGTAGGAGGTAAGTATTCAGACAACTGGCACTTAAACCATATGTATGATCCACAAAGTACCTCTTCAGGATCCATTATGCCATCTTACTCATGGTTGATTAGAGACAAACATGACCGTAGCGATATTCAAGATAAGATGGAAGTGATGGTCACCCTGGGGGTTCCTTATACTGAAGATGATATCGCAAATGCCAATAAGAATATGGACGAGCAAGCAAGTAAAATAGAGAAGAATTTATATGCTGATCCTGATTTTGCGAAAACATATGAAGCAGATAAGAAATATGCGCAAGAAAATGGTCAAGAATTTATCGAAATGAAAGACCGTGAGATTGTTTCCCTTATTGCTTATTTACAGCGCTTAGGTACCGATATAAAAATTAAAGAAACAGGCGAGTTAATCCCTGACTCAAAATAATAAAATTGACGATTAAGAGGTAAGTAGTTTGCATTCATTACCTCTTAATTTTCTCCTAAACTATAAGAAATCATGTTCAAATTCGTAAAAGGCTACATGGAAACTATTGATGGCGTAGCTATCTACCCTATCATCTCATTATTAATCTTCTTCATCTTTTTTGTAGTGCTTTTTGCGTGGGTTTTTACCGCCTCAAAAGAGTACATAAGTGAAGTGAGTGAATTACCATTAGAAAAAGACAACCAATAAAACTACGTATTATGAAAAATAAATCACTTTGGTGGATAAGAGTCCCGGCACTATTCTTCCTCATCTTCGGATTGATGGAATATTTTATAGACTCTGGAAAACAACCTGCAATAATAGCGTACCCAATTACCCAATTCTTCATGGTATTGGTACTTATTATTCTTATTGCCATAGAGCTTATCTTAAGCTCTATTGAAAATGTGATGTTCCAAACGCTTTCAGAAGAAGCAAAAGAACGTTACTTGGTTTCTAAAGCAGAGAAGTGGGAATGGAAATGGGGTAAAGAAACGTACAAAAAAATGTTAGGCTCCAAACCTATGGAGGCCGAAACTGAAATTATATTAGATCATAATTATGATGGCATTAGAGAACTAGACAACAAGTTACCGCCATGGTGGGTGTATCTTTTTTATGCAAGTATTGTCTTCGCAATTGTGTATCTGTTACGCTTTCATGTCTTTAATGATTACACACAGATCACAGAATATGAGCAAGAAGTTGCTACTGCTAAATTAGAAATAGAGGAATATAAAAAAACAGCTAAAGATTTAGTTGATGAAAATTCTGTAGAGTTATTAGCGGAAGCTTCTGATCTTTCTGCTGGTAAAAAAATATTTGAATCAAACTGTGTCGCTTGTCATATGGCAGATGGTGGCGGTGGTATTGGCCCTAACCTAACCGATCAAAATTGGATTTTAGGTGGCGGTATTAAAAATGTTTTTCATACCATATCTGAAGGCGGTAGAGACGGTAAAGGTATGATTGCCTGGAAACAAACACTAAAACCATTAGAAATAGCACAGGTTGCTAGTTATGTTTTAACTGAAATAAATGGGAAGACACCCGCTAATCCAAAAGCTGCAGAAGGTGATATTTGGATTGACCCTAATGCTTCTGAACCTGCTCCAGCCACTGAAATACAAGAGCAAGTCACAGACTCAACCAGCGTAGTAATGAATTAAATAATTGATTAAACGCTTTAAATAAAATAGAGATGGCTCAAGACAGTGATAATTTCAGAGATTCTATAGGTACCATTAATGAAGAGGGTAAGAGAGCTTGGGTTTTTCCAAAAAAACCAAGCGGTAAATTATACCAGTACCGTAAATATGTAAGTTATTTTCTTTTAGCATTTTTAGTTGCTTCACCGTTTGTGAAAATAAACGGAAATCAATTTTTAATGTTTAATGTTTTAGAAAGACGCTTTAATATTTTTGGATTTCCGTTTTGGCCGCAAGATTTTCACCTTTTTGTAATCTCTATGATTATTGGCGTCATCTTTATTGCTTTATTCACCGTTGCTTTTGGTCGTATTTTTTGTGGATGGATGTGTCCGCAAACCATTTTCTTAGAAATGGTTTTCCGTAGAATTGAATTTTGGATTGATGGAGATCGTGGGGCACAAATTAAATTAGATCGCCAAGAATGGAACGCTGAGAAAATAAAAAAACGGGTGTTAAAATGGATTATATTTTTTGTTATATCGTTCTTAATTGCCAATGTATTTTTAGCTTATTTAATTGGAAGCGACCGGCTGATACAATATGTAACGGATGGTCCCGGGCAACACATAAGTACCATGATTTCTTTATTGATTTTCACGGCTGTATTTTATTTTATTTTCGCTTGGTTTAGAGAGCAAGTCTGTATTATTGCTTGTCCGTATGGTAGAATGCAAGGGGTTTTATTAGACAATAAATCTATTGTAGTCGCTTATGATCACAAACGTGGTGAAAGTGAAAATGGACGTAAAAAATGGCGTAAGAATGAAGATCGTGAAGCCTTAGGAAATGGGGATTGTATTGACTGTTTTCAATGCGTAAATGTTTGCCCTACCGGGATCGATATTCGTAATGGTACGCAATTAGAATGTGTTAACTGTACCGCCTGTATTGATGAATGTGATACCATTATGGAAAAGGTAAATCTTCCAAAAGGGTTAATACGTTATGCTAGTGAAGATGAGATTGTTAAAAAAGAAAAGTTCAAGTTTACTCCTAGACTAAAAGGATATACGGCCATTTTAGTGATCCTTACTGGAGTTTTAATTGGGATGTTATTTTTAAGAAACGACATAGAAGCAAATATCCTTAGGTTACCAGGGCAACTGTATGAACACAAAGAGGGAAATATCATTAGTAACGTGTATACCTATAAGTTACTAAACAAAACGAATGAAGATATTGATGATGTTCATTTTGAGCTTATTTCTCACAAGGGAACTATTAAGTTAGTGCGTCAAGAAGACTTTATCGTTCCTGCACAAAATTTAGCAGAAGGAACATTATTTATAGAAATTAATAATAGTGCCATTAAAAGTGATAAAGAAAGAATAAAAATTGCTGTATACAGTGGTGATGATCTGATTGAAACTACAACGACAGCATTTTTAGCTCCAAGGAGCTACAAGTAAGATGGTTGATAGTAATTACAAAAATTTGAAACAGAAAAGTTACTAGTACCGTTAACAAAATCAACTTTTAGAAAGGCATCCTTTTAAAAAATGTAATATCAGTTCGAGTGTTTTTAATACCGGTAACCAATCATAAATGGCATCAAGAGCTGGCAGTAAAAACAGAATTCTAACTAAAGACTAAGGAATACTTAACGCAAATAAAAAATATCATGAAAATTAATTGGGGAACAGGTGTTGTTATTGCTTTTGTTTGCTTCATAAGCTTTATATTATTTTTTGTCATTCGTATGAACATGGATGATAAAGCAAATCATGATTTGGTTACTGAAGAATACTACCAAGAAGAAATTGGCTATCAGAAAGAAATAGATGCGGTTAAAAACGCAAACCATAATTCAAAAAAAATAAGCCTACAGAAAACTACTGAAGGTCTAGAAATAAGCTTTCCTGAAAATTTAAATAACAAAGAAATTAAAGGTACAGTGTCCCTTTACAGACCCTCTAATAAACACCTGGATTTTGACTTTCCAATAAGTCTATCCGACTCACATTTGCTCGTACCTGACAAACGTTTATTGGAAGGTCGCTGGGACATTAAAATTTCTTGGAAATATCAAAATGAAGAGTATCTTCACAAAGAAAAAATAACCTACTAAATGTTTATATCAGCAATCATATTAGGCCTTATGGGTAGTTTTCACTGCGTAGGTATGTGCGGACCCATTGCTTTTATGCTTCCTGTTGATAGAACAAATACTTTTAAAAAATTCTCGCAAATATTCATCTATCACATAGGACGATTAGTAGCTTATGGAACATTAGGATTAGTTTTTGGTTTACTAGGCAAAGGTTTATTTGTCTTTGGCATGCAACAAAAGTTATCTATTGCTATCGGTATTATCATGATTACGATAGTGCTGTTACCGCATAAATTCATTAGCAAATACAACGTTTCCAAACCCGTATATCGTATTATTGGAAAGGTGAAGAATCGTTTAGGCAAAGAACTAAAGAAAAAAACAGCAGATACTTTTATTACTATTGGATTTTTAAACGGGTTTCTTCCTTGTGGATTGGTTTATATGGGACTCTTTGGAGCTATTGCTATGGGTAGCCCTTTAGAAGGCGCCTTATATATGGTTTTATTTGGTGCAGGCACTATCCCTTTGATGACCACGGCCATTTACTTTAGTACTCTTTTAAAAGGTACAGCAAAACAACGCATCCAAAAATTAATTCCTGTTTTTGTAGTCCTCATTGGTGCTTTATTTATCTTGAGAGGATTAGGTCTTGGTATTCCTTATGTATCACCAAAGCCAGTAACAGAAGTAGTATCTTCCACAATGGAGTGCCACAACTAAATACGCACGTTAAAAATATACCAAAAAATGCAACAGAAAGAATTAGAAAATAGGGCTGATGTAAGTATATTGGTACGCAGTTTTTACGCAAAAGTAAGAGTAGACAAAATACTTGGCCCCATATTTAATGGCATAATTACAGATTGGGAAGGCCATTTAGAGCTTTTAACAGATTTCTGGGAGACACAGTTCTTTTTAAAACGAAAGTATCATGGTAACCCAATAAAGGCACATAATGAGGTGGATAAAAAAATGAATCATGGCGTTACGCCAGAGCATTTTGGCTTATGGCTTAACCTTTGGTTCGAAACTATTGACGAATTATTTACAGGAGACACTGCTTTTATTGCCAAAAATAGAGCACGCCAAATGAACAGTATGCTGTACATGAAAATGTTTGAAAATAGGCCTAAATAAAAAAGGAGCACTATGCAAAGTGCTCCTTTTTAAGTTTGACAAACAAATCAACTTAATTAAATTTTAAATGTTACCACTGGTATTGTTGAGTGGTTTGCAACATCTTCTCCTATACTTCCCATGAAGAAGTGAGATATCCCTTTTCTACCGTGAGTAGGTATCCCTATAATATCTATGCCCTGAGATTCTGCATAATTAATCACACCCATTTCTACAGTGTAATCATTATATATTTTTACATCAATAAAGTCTGGACCTACAAGACTGGAGAACTTATCTATTTTAGCCGTAATATCTTCCGTACTCAAAAAGTTATCTCCAGGCGTATTGATATATACAATATGAAGCGTTACAGAAAACTGTTCTGCTATATATTTTGCACGTTGGTAAGCATTAATATTTTCTTCTTTTAGATCGCAGGCAAACACCATCGTTTTAGGTGTAAAATCATCTAATCTATGTTTTACAACGAGCACAGGAACTTCCGAATTACGAACAACCTTTTCAGTATTGGATCCTACAAAGATTTCCATGATACCATCAGTACCGTGAGACCCCATAATGATCATATCTGCATCGTTTGCTTCCGCTACTTCATTTACTTCACTAAATACTTTAAAATGCTTTATAATTGGCTTTACTTCAACATCTTTTAAATAGGGCTTATTTAAAAAATCTGAGAAACGTTTTTCAGCTAATTTTAATAAGAATACGGTTTGCTCAGGATGAGCACCTTCCGCTCCCGTGATATAGGCCTGATTCAACTCTAACATATGCAGTGCAAAAATTTTAGAATTGTGTTTCTTAGCTAATGAAACGGCTGCCTTTAAAGCATTTTCCGATTGTATCGAAAAATCTACTGGTACTATAATATTTTTCATAGATTATATTTAAGAGGTTAAATTTATATGGTCATAGAAAAGAGCCTAGTTTCAGGTGCTTTTCGTTGTAAATGCATATCAAAAGCCATACAGATGTTTCTAATAAATGGCCTTCCTTTTTCTAACACAGAAATTTTACCAGCATTCATTTTCAATAACTCATCAGCTTGCATTTCCGCTAACTTATCAAAGGAACCACTGAGCTCTAAATCCTGAATTTCTGTTGCTGTAAAAACGGTTTCGAATTTGCACATTAAATTTAGAATATGTTTTCTAATTACGGTGTCTTCATCCGTTAAAATATGACCTCTATAGATAGGAATTATGGAATTGTCTACCAGATGCTCATATTCTTCTAAGCTTTTCACATTTTGAGCAAAACTATACCAACTGTCACTAATACTAGAGGCTCCTAAACCTACCATCAATTGTGTTTTTGATGCGGTATAACCCATGAAATTTCTATGAATAGTACCACTAGTCATTGCTCTATATAAACTATCTGCTTTTAAAGCAAAATGATCCATCCCGATTTCTTCATAGCCTACCTCAGCTAAGCGTTTTTTGCCTATTTCATATTGTAGGCGTTTTTCTTCTGCCGTAGGTAAATCTGCATCATTATATCCGCGTTGACCATTTCCTTTTAGCCATGGCACATGAGCGTAACTATAGAAAGCTAAACGATCTGGCATTAATGCTTTAGTTTTCAAGATGGTTTCTTCTACATCTGCCATAGTCTGATGCGGCAATCCAAAAATAATGTCATGCCCAATAGAAGTATAACCAATTTCTCGAGCCGCTTCTGTAACTTTTTCTACATTTTCAAAAGGCTGCACTCTATGTATAGCTTTCTGCACTTTTTCATTATAATCTTGTACACCAAAACTTACTCTTCTAAAGCCAACATTATATAGGGCCTGTAAATGTTCCTTGGTAGTATTATTAGGATGGCCTTCAAAGCTAAATTCATATCCATCTGCCTTATTTGCTATTTTAAAAATTCCTTTAATTAAATATTCTAGATTTTCTGGAGAGAAAAAGGTGGGTGTGCCTCCACCCAAATGAAGTTCCTTAATTCTTGGCTTTTCAGAAAACAAATTACAATACAACTGCCACTCCTTAAGAACTGTTTTTAAATACGGCACTTCTACTTCATGACGTTTAGTGATGCGTTTGTGACAGCCACAAAAAGTACACATGCTTTCACAAAAAGGTAAGTGTATATATAAACTAATGCCTTCGCTGCTATTGCTCTCATCAAAACTTTCAATTAAGGTAGATTCCCATTTTTTACCAGAGAAATTTGTTATATCCCAATATGGAACTGTGGGGTAACTCGTATATCTAGGACCAGGAACGTTATATTTTTGAACTAAAGTGCACATTGGTAGTATATTTTATACAAACCTACTATTGTATGGAACGAAAAAATATGATAATTGTCAGGTCAATGCTGTATCAACTTTCAACACTAACCTTGTTCCAAGTGCTTTAGCCACACCAAAACTAGCAGCTTCATTTGCTTTTTGCACTAAACCGCACTGAACACACCCAACTAAAAGTTTTCTTAAAAATAAAATCAAAAATCGCTAAGAAAAGAATTCATCTGCATAATAGTCCGAAAACCAATATGTCCTTAATTACGATGCCCCTTATAAAAAATATAAATTATAAAAAAATTAATAGTAATCAATTTAACAGCCCAATTATCATCAAATCGTGAATTGAAATTCTGTATTTATTTCAAATTCCTAAAAATCAACTTGAGTCCAAATTATCAATGTCTCAAATTAAGCTCGCAAAAAAGGTATAAATAAAATTAAATAAACTCTCGATTAAAAATAATGCATAAAATCTCTTTTTTTTGCCAAAAAGATAAATAAAACATAACACATAAGGCGTTTTACTGATTTTTTTATATCAAAAACAATAATTAATATTGATGGTATAGAACTTTGGAAACTTTTATTCATTTAATTATAGTGTGAATTTTTTAGACATATCCTTTTTGACCCCAACATATATGATGGTTTACCTAACCGTGTTTAATGTATAAGAACCTTTAAAGTTTAAAATTCTTTCTCTTGTTATTTTTAGTGTAAGAAGACCTAAAAATCAGCTCACTTAAGAATAGAAATCCTAGAGTCCTAAATAAAACCAAAGAACGAATTGGTTTAAAAAACAAAATAAACACGTTATATGAAAACAAAAGTAAACAGAAGAGATTGGCTCAAAAGAGGCGTTCTTACAGCAGCAGGAGTTGTAGCAGCTCCCTATTTATCCTATGGAGCATTTTCATCAGAACCTTTAAAATTAGATCCCCAAGGCAATGTACCATATACTCCTTTTTTCAAAGAGTTTCTACCCCTTAACGCAGCACTACCCTTGGAGCTTGCTGCAAAACTAAATGCAAATGAAAACCCCTACGGTCCTTCTCCCAAAGCTATTGCAGCGGTAGGAGAAAATGCCTTCAGAGGAAACAGATATGCTTGGACAGAATTGTTTGATTTAATGGATAAAATTGCGTTACAAGAAGGGGTAAAGCAAGAAAATATAATGATGGGTCCTGGGTCCTCTGATCTGTTAGAAAAAACAGCAATGGTATTCTTCCAAAACGGAGGAAATATTGTATCGGCAGACCCGTCTTACATGTCGCTTATTAAAGTGGCTGAGGCCACTGGAGCAACCTGGAAAGCTATTCCTTTAAAATCTGATTGGTCGCATGATCTAGCAGCAATGGAGGCTGCAATAGATGCTGAAACAAAATTGGTATATATCTGTAATCCCAACAATCCTACAGGGAGTATGACAGACCATGCCGAATTGGTAGATTTCTGCAAAAGAGTCGCAGATAAGGTTCCTATTTTTGTAGATGAAGCGTACTTGGGCTTTCTAGAAGATAGCGCACAGAAAAGTATGGTTTCCCTAATCAATGAAGGAAAAAATGTAATTATAGCCAGAACATTCTCAAAGATTCATGGCATGGCAGGTTTGCGTGTAGGATATGCCGTTGCTTTACCTGAAACATTAGGTATTATTCAAAAAATTACGCGAGGCGGAATGGGAATTTCTTTTCCTTCGATCTATGCAGCTACTGCCAGTATGGATGATCTTGCCTTTCAAACCAAATCTAGAAAATTAAATAAAGAATGTAGGGAGTATGTCTATAAAAACTTAGACAGAATGGGTTTCAAATATGTTCCTTCTTCTACAAGTTTCATCATATTCCCCATTGAAATGGATGGTAAAGAGTTTTTAGAAAAAATGACGGCACAGAAAGTTGGCGTACGTGCATTTGAGTTCTTTGATAAGAATTGGTGTCGGGTTAGTATGGGCACGATAGACGAAATGAAATTATTTACTGCTGCCTTAGAAAAAGTGCTTAGCTAAGCTCCTGAATTGGCCTGAGAGCCTGTTGTAACTTGCATTGGCTTGATTTAAGTTACACTTGCTCTTTCGCACCTATTCTATTTTGAAATTAAAAAACAAACTCACACAAAAAAAACTTGTATATGAATATTGCTTTTCAAAAAACACTGGAACTAATACTAATAATAGGCATCGGTGTTTTTTTACAAAGAAAAGTTACAAAAAGTAATCTAAAAGGAATAAAGGTTTTAATCTTAAGTGTTGCTTTACCAGCAGTAATTTTTGTTGCTTTATTAAAAATTAAATTGGAAAGCTCGCTTTTAATATTTCCTGTTTTAGCACTTAGCTTTAACCTACTTATGCTACTTGCTTCTAAATATTACATTAGTAAAACGCTACCTACTAAAGACAATGCAAGGAAAAGAACTATGATGTTATTATTACCATCATTAGCTCCTGGACTATCTTGTTTTCCTTTCATTGTTGTTTATTTAGGGGATGATTATTTGGCTTTATCTGCCCTAGCCGACGTTGGTAATAAAATATTTGTGCTAATCATGTTATACATGCTAGCGATGCATTGGTACAACAGTAGGAGCATTAAGGATACCAAAACCTCCATGAAAAATAAGCTAAAAGGCTTGGTTTTATCGCTATTAAACGAGCCCATTAATCTTGTCATGATTATAGCGCTAATTCTATTAGCGTTTGGCTTAAACCTTTCTAGTCTTCCAGATTTTCTTGGAAACACTGTAACCAGTTTAAGTACTATCATGGCTCCACTAGTATTATTATTCATAGGAATGGCTGTTAGAATCAACGCCAGCGAATTTTCTTTAATACTTACCTTATTAGCCAGAAGAGCTGGTATCACATTTCTAATTTCAACCATAGTCGTTTTAGCATTTCCTGCATTAGCCACGAGTATGATTCTTTTTATAATAGTCTTCCCTCAAAGTTCTTGTAGTTTTTGGCCCTTTGCACATATGAGTGCCATAGCCAGTTTAGAAGATAAAGACAAGCAAACAAAACCAACATTTGATATAGACTTTGCCGTAAATGTGCTTGCATGTTCTCTTCCCTTTTCTACACTATTAATTATTGGTGTATTTTCTTTTAGCGAATTATTTGTCAACCCCTTCACTATCCTAATTGCTGGCGTTTCTTTGCTTGCTATTTCTTACACCCCTAGTCTTTTCAGAGTGTTAAAAAAAGTAAAGTCTCAATCTGATAATCATATAGATGCAATGTCCTTAAACTTAGAAGCACAGAACAATGAAAATAAAGACTGAGCCAGGAAACCAAGTATTGGAAGCCATAGAAGCCGTTGAAAATAGTATCTTTGAATTAGTTATTCAATAGAAAAGCAAAATAACTAATTCAAAGCTATTAAACTTACCATTATGGAACGCAATAACCTGTACCCTATTTTTTTAAAAGTCTCTAATCTGAATATACTTATTGTAGGTGGAGGAAATGTAGCGTTAGAAAAACTTAGTTTCTTATTAAAATCTAGTCCTGATGCCAATGTAGAAATGGTTTCTCCCATGTTTAGAGAAGAGACTATTGCGCTTGCGAAAAAGTTCCATATAAAAATGCATCTTGATCTATATAATACGAAATACTTAGCACACAAACATATGGTGGTTGCTACGACAGATAATATACCCGTGAATGAACAAGTCTATCATGATTGTAGAGCACAAAACATTTTAGTGAATGTAGCAGATAACCCTCCTTTTTGTGATTTTTACATGGGTGGTATTGTCACAAAAGGAAATGTGAAAGTTGCCATCTCTACGAATGGAAAATCGCCGACGACAGCCAAAAGATTACGTCAATTTTTTGAGGATGTTATTCCTGATAATATTGATGATTTAGTTAAAAACTTAAATGAATTCAGAAAAACCATTAAGGGCGATTTTGAAGAAAAAGTAGAAACCTTAAATGAATTTACCAAAGGCTTAGTCAATAATAAAGACGTAAAATAAAATCACAATTAATTAGTAGGTTGTATGGCCTCAACCAGTGCTTTAATTTTTACGGCTTTTTCAAAATGATCTAATTTATGTTCCATAATCCACCATTGAGCTACTTCCAGCAAGAGTTCTGGTTGATCATTTTTATTGGCGAAAAACGCATAAAAAGAGAGCCCTACATTGACGCCTTTTTTTTCAATCTTATCCGTACACACGGCTATTATTTTATTCTTTATCGCTGCTGTCATTAAAAATTGAAATATGATTAAAAATAGGATACCAAATCTGCATTCTTTTTGATGGCATCTATACACGTTACGGTTAATGGCTTCTCTACAAACTTGAACACTTGCGGATAGTCATCTGCTTTTCCACGATCAGAAGAATCAATGGAAGAGGTTAATATAACCACTTTATAGGTCGCAGCAATAGACATTTTATGCAGTGCATCTAGCAACTCCCAACCATTCATTACGGGCATGTTTATATCTAAAAAAATTAAAAACAAAATGTCTTCGTCTTTCTTTTCTAGAATATGATCCAACGCTAGTGCCCCATTTTCAAACAGTAGTTGTTTTGGAAAATCGCATTTAGTTAGAATGTTGTTATGTAGATACTGTCCTACAGGATCATCATCTACTAGTAATATCTCCAAAGTCATAATCCGTATTATTTATTTCTATCTTAGAAGCTTTATCAGAAATATCTCTTATAATGTCATCTAATTCATCAGCAGAATTTAGTAGCTCTTTATAAATAAAATGCTGGTCTTTTTCAGGAACGTCATTACCACCATCCAAAATCTTAACAAGTCCCATTAACCTAGCTAAAGGTGCTCTAACTACGTGAGATTGCACCCATGCAATTTCTTTCAATTTTTCGTTCTGGTCGATTATCGCTTTTATGTACTGCACCCGATCTGTAACATCATTGGCTAAAATAATCCGAACTGTTTTTCCTACACGTGAGACAAGATTACTTGTAATTTCTACTTCTATAACCGTACCGTCTTTCTTTTGATGCTTGTAAAAACCTTTAATCTTCCCACTATGGTCTAAAGGCATAGACTGCAACACTTTAGCCAAAGTAGGTATTTCCTCTTTTGGCCTTATCTCTAAAATAGTCATGCCTAAAAATTCTTCATAGGAATAGCCGTAATGGTTCGTTGCTGCATCATTGACGTCTAAGAATTTCAAGGTATCCAAATCATAAATCCACATTGGTTGTGGACTTAAATGAAATAAGTCTATATACCTTTTCTCTGACTGCTCTAGCTGCACTAGGTACTTTCCACGCTCAATATTGTAACGTAAACTTTTATAAAGTGCCAAGGCCGTCAGTTCATCTTTAATTAAATAATCTGAAACCCCTAAATGCAAAGACTCTATACTAAATTGAATATCTGAATAGCCCGTTAACACTACAATTGGAACCTTTTTCCCTATTTTAAGTATTTCATGTATTAAGGTTGTGCCTTTTTTATCGGGCAAGGACAAATCTAAAAATACAATATCGAATTTTTGAGTATCATCCCTCAGAATCTTTGAAGCTTCATCAAAACTATGCGCAGAAACAATACCAGGATTCAAAATCTGATCCCTTAAATACTCCTGAAAAATAAAAAGATCTCCAGGGTTATCCTCAATAATTAATATAGAATAAATTGATTTATCTTTAATCATAAATAACTATTATGGTAATTTTACAATGTTGATCCAGAAATTTTCTATTTGTGCTACTGCTGATAAAAAATCTGTGGGCTCAACAGGTTTGGTTATATAACAATTCACGTAATGTGAATAGGCTTTTTTAATATCTAAGGTTGATGAAGATGTGGTTAGCATCACAACCGGGATATGTTTGTAGGTACTATCTGCTTTTAAAATCTGCAACACTTCGTGTCCGTTTTTCTTCGGAAGGTTCACATCCAATAAAATTAAATCTGGTGTTTTCTCATTAGCAAATGGCCCTTTTTTGAATACAAAATTTAATGCTTCCTCGCCATCATTAACTACTTTTAGGGTATTAGTAATTTTACAACTTTCTAGCGCTTCCGTTGTCAATAAAACGTCGCCCTCATTATCTTCAACTAATAATATGGTAATACTTTTCATAAGAGGAATAATTAATTTTCTTTTTTAATAGTAAAATAAAAAGTTGAACCTTCACCTTTTATACTTGTCACCCAAATCTTACCTTTTAAATTTTCAATAATTTTTTTCACTAACGCCAAACCAATACCAGTACCGTTGTATTGGTTTCTGCCATGTAAACGTTGAAATATAACGAAAATTTTATCAAAATACTCAGAATCAATCCCTATTCCATTATCGGATACAGAAAATTTATGATGGTTGGCCAACTCCTCATAAGTAACTTCTATGACAGGTTTAACTCCCTCTTTTTGATATTTTATAGCATTCCCTATGAGGTTCTGGAAAAGCTGTAGTATTAATAAACTATAACTATTTATGGTTGGTAGTTCTGGTATAATCAAAGTAGCCTCCTTAGCTATAATTTCTTGCTGAAAAATTAAGGTGACCTCCTCTAAAATTTCATTTAAATCTAAAGTTACTAATTCTTCTTCTGATTTACCTACTCTAGAAAAGTCCAGTAAATCTAGAATTATTTGTCGCATTCTTTTAGCGCCATCTACCGCAAAATAGATGTATTTTTTTCCTTCATCTTCAATGACGTGATTGTATTTTTTTTCTAGTAACATTAAAAAACTAGAAATCATACGTAGCGGTTCCTGAAGATCATGAGAAACCACGTAAGCAAACTGTTCTAATTCCTCATTATACCGCAGCAATTCATCTGCCTGCTTTTCCAAATTTAGGTTTAGCTTTCGTAATGATTCTTGATAATTCCTATTATCGGTTACATCTTGCATAGCACCAACCATACGAACTACTTCTCCATCATCATTTCGCATCACGCTGCCCCGATCTATCACATAGGCATATGTACCATCAGATTTTAAATACCGGTACTCTGACTTGAAGTAAGTGCCCGATTTCTGCTTCAAAAGATTGTTTGTACTTGCCATAGCATGAGCTAGGTCTTCCGGGTGTACTTTACGCTTCCAAAATTCAAAAGTTGCATCCCCTTCAGACGGATCATAGCCAAACAAAGTTTGATACCCCTTACCCTGATATAATGTATTATTTACCAAATCCCAATCCCATATAGCATCTTGCGTTGCTTCCGCAATTTTTTCAAAACGCTCATTAGCATTTTTAATTTGGGCCGTATATTGTACCCTATTTGTGATATCTTGTGCGGCGCCAACAATACGGATCACATCTCCCTGATCATTTTTCATGACACTACCTCTATCACTAACATAAGCATACTCGCCATTACTTTTTAAGTACCGATATTCACAATTAAAATATTCTTGCGTTTTAAATTCTACCAAGCTATTTACGAGCTCCAATACTTTAGGTTTATCTTCTGGATGAATCCTACTTATCCAAATTGCTGGATCTGCCTTCCCTTCATTTTTAGGATAGCCAAATAATTCTGCATAACCAGGGCCATGGAATACAACGTCATTAACTAGATCCCAATCCCAAATCCCATCATTAGTAGCTTCAGAGACTTTTTCAAAACGTTCATTGGATCTTTTAATATCCTCTATAGCTTGGAGTTTTTCTGTTACATCTTGCATGGAGCCCACCATTCTCAAAGCTTCTCCGTATTCGTTCCGAACAATAAAAGCTTTGTCTACTACAGTAGAATAGTCATTATTCGCATTAAGAAAACGATATTGTTCTTCCCAAAAGTAATCTCCTTTTTCAATGGATGAGTTAAAAGAATTTACCACCCTATCATGATCTTCTGAATGTATATGATTTTCCCAAAGATTAGTATCCTTGCTTGACATGTTTTCTTTAGAATAGCCAAAAAGCTTTACGTAGTTTTCTCCTCTAAAAATTTCTCCTGTTTTAAAGTCCAAATCCCAAATGGCATCGGAAGTTGCCTTAGTTACTAAATTATAGCGCTGAATAGTATCCTCTAAGCTAAGAGAAACTAATTTACTTTCAGTAATATCTTGAATGGTACCTTCATAATAAATTGGTGCTCCATCTTCGTTTTTTAGATAGGTTCCTATTTGCCTAATCCAAATAATAGTACCATCTGTTTTTTTAATTCTGTTTTCTGTAACAAATGGCTCATTTAAAGCAATAGCTTTTTCTCTTTTAGCTATTATAGTAGGAATATCTTCCTCGAATACTAATTTTCGTATCGTATCACGGCTACTAATTGCAGAGGTTTTGTCCAAACCAAAAATATCATAAATTTTATCAGACCAATATTCTGTTTTATTAATAAAGTCCATTTCCCAATACCCGAGTCCAGCAATTTCTTGTGCTTGATTTAATTTTTTATTTAAATTATTAAGTTCCTCTTTTTTACTTTTATGATCTGTAATATCTATGATGACGGTATCAATACTAACACTGCCATTTTTATTTTTTACAGGAACACCTTGACCTTTATGCCAACGGATGCTGCCATCAGGATGCTGAATTCTCCATTCGGTTTCCCATTTCTCCAGAGTTGCAATAGAAGTATCTAAAATAGCTTTAAGACGTGGTTTTTCTTCTTCAAGTAGTAAGTTCCAAACTGGATCAAAATTAGCATATACTTCTTGAGCCGTTAAGCCCCACAATTTTTCAGTCCCTTTCGTTAAATGAACAATTTCTTGGGTCCCATCAGAGAAAAAAATATGCCGGAAAGCGACGCAATCTATATTGTCAATAATAGAATTAAGCTGAAACTCTAAGGTTTTAGAATCATGGATATCTAACATGGTACCCGCAACAATCTCTGGACTTCCATTTGCACTCCACTTGGTTACTTGCCCAGTAATGGTTGTCCAACTCCAATACCCTTTTTTATGGCGTACCCTAATTTCATGTGTATAGTCTTCAATTTGTCTATTTTTAATTTGATTTAAAAAGGAAATTGACTCTTGAACGTAATCTTTATAGATAATTTTCAGGAACGTCTTAAAACTAAAATCTTTAAAATCGTTCTTACCATATCCTAAAATAGTCATGGCCACATCATTCAGCTTAAACTCGGAGGTGCTAACATTGAGCTCCCAAAGACCAACCTTACTCTTCTTTAAACAAGTTTCATAGAAGACATCATTAGTAACCATAAAAGATTGTAACTGGTTTTTTGGAATGAGCTTATTTTCAATTTGCCTTGCTAAAGCCTTTAGCGCGTTTAGTTGTGATTCTTTAAGTTCTAAATTAGACTCATGCCACAAACTTAGGACTCCAAAAGAATTTTGGTCTTCTGTTTTGAGCGGAATTCCTAAATAGAAATCGAAAACATTTGCAGCATCAGCTGCTCTTAAATTAGATTTTAGAAGGATATTTTCGGTAGTGTTTAATAGAATATTATGATAGAAAGAAGTATCAAAACCTGATTTACCATAGCTATATTTTACATGAATAATTTTACCATCAGTAAGGGTAATTACCGCAGCAGAACAGTTGGACAGCGATGTTGCAATAAGAGCAAAATCTAGCAATTCTGTATCAGGATTCTGAAAATTAAAGCTCACGGTTACTGATTTTAATTTAAAAAATAGAAAATAGGAAGTATCTTTAACCGTGGTGTACTTATAAAAATAAAGCTCTTATTTCATTCTCATGCTCATAAGAGCCTACACAATGCATGCTAATTGATACTCTTATAAAGTAAATTTAAGACTTACAAACTACAATAACAATATTATATTTCTAAACCTGTAAGAATTTAGAATCAAAAATGACGCTTTTAACAATTACCTTTTAGCGTATTTACCTCTTTTGATTACAAGTTTCTAACCTTAAAAGGCGATAACTTAGTAAGGCCTTTTTAATTGTATTGTATATAAAATACCAAGAGTTACCGTATTCCAAGCGGCTTCATCTAATTGTATTCCGGTATATGAAAAGTTGAGTTCGGTACTAGATCCCATTAAAAAACCTATTTGAGGTCTGTAATAAAAGCCACCATCATTACCCTCGTTCAAGCCTATGGCCGTACCTATATCACCTCCAAAAGAAAAAGAATTAGATCCCCAGATGCGCAACGATGCTGCCACTGGTAAAAATTGAATACTTGGTAAGGTTATGCTAACGTCTTCCGTTCCAAACTTTTCAGGAAAACCATGAATATACCCTGTAATTACGCCTAAATCAATAGTTTCACTTAGAGCCCACATATGGCCGAAATCTGCTCCTAAAACTACTCCAACTTGATCGTTAAAATTCTCAAGAGGTAAACCGCCTTGAATCCCAAATTTTAAACCTTCTTGCCCGTAGCTTGTTCCAAAACATATAAAGGCTGCCAATACTAGTAATTTTTTCATCTTAATAAATCTATGGTTGATTATCAAACAAATCTAATATTGCTGTGGCAGCCAACTGCTATTTTTGTTGTAAAACCCTACAAATTGGTTGTAGAAGAATTAAATAGCCCCAAAAAGCTTATAAGAATGCACTAAATATGAATTCGCTATTTACAAAATAACTAATGATTAGCACCTAAACTAAAAAAAACTTACTCCACTGCGGTTTTCCGCAAGGAAGTAAGTTTTAAGTCAAATACCTTTGTTCTTGAAAGAATAAACCAATAAGAAAACACCTAATTATTAATTTAGGCCTGCTTTTGAATACATGGATCCGGGGGGAACTTTCTATATTCTTAAGTATGGCCTTTATTTTTTTAGTTTAGTATCTAATGACCAATAATTATAATTAATACCTAGCAACAACCCAATAAATATAAATGCGTGCATTAATTGAGAATCTATAATCCCCCAATTCTCAATCATAGTACTTCCAAAAACTAACATAATCATTAGGATTGCCCCCGTTACCAATGCTTGTTTTGTAAACAATCCCAAAATAAGTAAAATACCTACTATAAATTCTAAGATGGGCAGTGCATAGGAAAAAGGTGTAACCAAAAATTCTGGAACCATAGAATTCTCAAAATTTTGAACCATGAAATTTTTGAATCCTTCCAATTTTGGGAGCCTTACCAAACCGTGACCAAACATACTTACTCCTATTACTATTCTAGCCAATACATACCCTAAACTATACTCCTTCATCACTTTAATTGTTCGTTAGTTAATTACTCGTGTTATGTAAATTTAATTTATTACCCCCATAACTTATATAATGGCAGTTATTACAGTTAGCAAAAAAATGGAAAGAACTAAGAATTAAAACTCTTTATACCGACCTAAAACACCACACACTATATTGACGTTTTACTCCTCTAGAACTTACAGAGTTCATAAGTAAACCCTAAAGAGCACCGAATTTTCAGCACAACTACAGCAAGAACACATAAGTGCCTAAAAATCAGCATAAAAAATACAATTCTAAATGTTGTAATCGATGAAAGTAGCAAAATATCAGTTTGCTCGTCGATAGTAATTGTGTATTCAACGCTTGATACTTACGTTTCAGCTACAAACGCAAAGGCGCTAGAAAGCCCTAAGATACCTTTGTCCTTTAATGTGAGCCCAACTCGCCCAAAACCTACTTTCATGCTAAAAATAAGACCCATAAAAATACGGGATAGTGTTATTGCACTATGCTGCGTTATGTTTGTTAATCTATATGCCGTATATGGTCAAAAAACCATAAAAGACAGTCTATATCAAAAACTAGCATCTTTTAAATTAAAACCAAACTACCAAAAAGATACGCTTTACATCAATTCATTGTACACCTATGGCAAAGCATATGGTTTTTACAATTTAGATAGTTTAAATAGTTTAGCAAATGAAACTATTGAACTTAGTAAGGCAATTAACTTTGCTAAAGGCGAGGCGAAGGGACACATTATCTTAGGAAATTATTATTCTGAAACGGGCAAAAAAGAACTTGCAATAGAAAATTATAGTAAAGCAAAAGCTATTGCAGAGGCGAATACGTACATTGATGTAACCTTACTATCAAAAAGCAGTCTAGCTACTGCCTACACTTATAATGATGAATACGCAAAAGGGCTCAAAGAATATCTTGGAGGGATTGAGATAGCCAAACAACATAACGACGAAGCTACTTTAGCCATCTTATACATTAACATTACGGTTATTTATAGCTTACAAAATGAATATAAGCAATGTATTCATTTTTTAACCAAGGCTATGGAGTTAAATAAAAAGACAGGTAATGAAAGATTAACAGCTGTAACATTAATTAATTTAGCAGCCACGTACATTGACAATAATGAGTTAGAAAAGGCTACTGAAAAAATTGATGAAGGACTGCCCCTTTTAGAAAAACTAGAATTACAAGATTGGCTAACCTATGCCTATGAATTAAAAGCTAATATTTTTCTTAAACAAGACAAAGCCTCGGAGGCCTTAAAGTGGTTTCAAAAAAGTGAAATTATACATCAGGACATTGCCCAAACGAGATACAAGATATCTTTATACAATGGCATGGCTAAAACATACCTAAAACTTAAAAACTATAATAAAACCGAAGCCTATGGTCTAAAAGCATTGGCCTTGAGCACTGATTTAAATGTACTAGATGAGCGCGATGAAATTTTGAAAACACTTTATGAATTAAAAAAAGAAACAAATGAAGCTTTAGCAGCACTCGGATATTTAGAAGCATATAAAGCTATTTCTGACACCATTAGTGAGAAGAACAACCAGAAAGAATTAAAAATTTTAAAATCCAATCTTGAGTTCGATCAAGAAAAAGAACGCTATATCTTAGAGAATGAGAAAGTAGCCGCGAAACAACGATTGTATTTTTATGGAGCCCTTTTAGTCATCATCGCTTTTTCTATAATTATTTATATTCTTAAAAGAAACAATAGGACTCAAAATATTTTAAATAGGAAATTAACAGTAAAAACAAAGCAACTGCAAAATAAGGAAAGACATTTGGTAAACTCCAATCATACAAAAACCAAATTGTTTGCCATAATTGCTCATGATTTACGCGGCCCCATAAATTCTTTCAAATCGATGTTTGATTTATTTACCAATAAGCAAATTAGCGATGCCGAATTTATTGAACTAGCTCCTACCATGGGAGAGAGTATAGACAGTATTGCTTTTACTTTAAATAATCTACTCTCTTGGGGCCAAACTCAAATGAATGACATTATTACGGAACCAGAGCATACGAATATAAACGATTTAATAAATCAAAATAATGCGCTATTGTCAAAAATGGCAGAAAAAAAATCGATCTCTTTTGAAAATAGGGTAACGGAAAGCGCATTGACTTGGTCTGGCAAAAATCAAATCAGTATCGTCATTCGAAACTTAACGAGTAATGCCTTAAAATTTACCCCTGAACATGGGAAAATTACTTTTGGAGCCACTGACAAACAAAACCATTGGGAGTTTTATATTAAAGATACCGGCGTAGGACTAACTGAAGAGGCTTTAGATAAGATTTTCAGCACCAAAGAAACCTTTACGACCTACGGAACAAATAATGAAAAAGGAACAGGCTTAGGCCTTGTTTTGTGTAAGGAAATGATAGAAAAAAACAATGGAAGCATTTGGGCTGAAAGCACCATCAATGTAGGAACTAGTTTTTATTTTACACTTCCAAAAGCAAGTTAAAATGTCCTCTTGTAAAAATTGCATTATCGACCATCAGGGAAATTAGAGAGAGAGAAGCATGTTGCGCTTACCAAATACTTAGGCTTTAAAACCTAGGAATGACCCATGTTTCCCTTAACTATAAAACAAAAAAAATCCTCAACTATGTGTTGAGGATTTGTTGGCGGTCCGGACGGGACTCACCTATTTATTATCAAAGTTTACTCTATTTTACTAAAAAATAAGCTATTAACACCTATATATAATACATTTAACCGCAAAATTAAATACACCTAAAACAAACCAGATTAAAAAAATTCGTCCCCCTATTCGTCCCCTAGATTGAATTAAAATATATATTTGCTACATGGCAAAGGCAAAATTCATTCTCAAAGAACCTAAATCGAAAAGTGATACTTTGATTTACATGTTGTATAATTATCAATACAAAAGGTTCAAATATTCGACAGGCGAAAAGATTAACCCTAAGTTCTGGAATGCTACAAATCAAAGAATAAGAGAAACTAAACAATTTGCGGAATATCCTGAATTTAACACTCGGCTAGATAAATTAGAAAATGGAATTAAGAATGCATTTCGCAGATTATTAAATGACGGAATACAACCTAACAACACAATTCTAAAACAAGCTCTCGAAGCTGAACTTTCAGACAACATTTTAAGACCAA